>CAMVJF010000001.1 GCA_947167725.1 uncultured Clostridia bacterium
CATTTTCAACGGCCAGCGGCGCGATCCAGAGCACGGCGAGCTCCGTCTGGAACTCCGTCAGCTCTACAACGTCGAGCCTCTGGAGCTCTATCCAGAACGCGATCGGCAGCAAGATCCAAGCGGCGCAGAACACAGTCAGCAGCGTGACCGGTACGATCAAGAACGTGACGAGCTCCGCATGGAACGCCGTCAGCTCTACGACGTCGAGTATCTGGAACAGCGTCACGAGCACGATCAGCAGCAAAGTGAACAGCGCAAAGAGCACCGTTTCGAGCGTGTTCAACAGCATAAAGTCCACAATCAGCAGCACGCTGAACGGGGCATTCAGCACCGTGCAAAACATTTTCAACAACATTCAGAACTCGATCACGAATAAGATCAACGCAGCAAAAACAGCGGTAAGCAATGCGATCAGCGCAATAAAAAGCGCGTTTAATTTCTCGTGGAGCCTGCCGAGTTTGAAGCTGCCGCATATAAGCATAACCGGTAGTTTTTCGATAAAACCGCCGAGCGTCCCGCACTTCGGGATCAGCTGGTACAAAAAGGGCGGTATCTTAACAGAGCCGACGATCTTCGGAGCTGCCGGAAACAATCTGCTCGCAGGCGGTGAGGCTGGAGCCGAGGCCGTTCTGCCTCTGGCAGTCCTCTGGGATAAGCTGGAGTCAATTCTGCGGGCAATCCTCAGACAAGAGCAGTCGCAGGCACCGGAAACAGATCCGGACACCAGCCTGCTGCAAAAGGCCGGTCAGCTTCTCACGCTTGACGACTTCTCGCTCGGTACCCTTGCAAATACCGGCGGCACCGTGATTTATTACGACTTCTCCGGGCTCACATGGGCGCCGCAGATCCAGACCGCGGGCAGCGCAGAGGACGAGCCGGATCTCATGGCAGAGCTGAGGGCGCACGAGGCCGAGTTTTTCGACTGGCTGGAGGAATTTATAAAAATGCGGGAGGTGGCGCAGTTTGCGTAGAGTCACAGGCTACAAGGAATACACGACGCGCGAGGGCGACACCTTCGACGCTCTGGCGCTGGATATGTACGGCGCCGAAACCCTCGCTCACTATATCATTGAATTTAACCCGGACTACGCCGACGTGCTGATCTTCGAGGCGAATGTGCCGCTACGGCTGCCGATCATCGAGGACGCAGAGCTGCCGGACACTCTGCCGCCGTGGCGCCGGGGAGACGAGGGGGACGACTCGTGAACCTCTTTATCAATGGGGTGGATATATACAAGGACGTATCGGTCAACTACTGCACGCACGAAATGTTCGCAGAAAAGCAAGCCGACGGCCTCGTGATCCGCTTCAATGACACCAAGGGGGCGTGGAGCAAATGGCAGCCGGCCGAGGGTGCCGTGATCCGTCTGAAAGAGGGCGCAGCGGACACCGGGAAAATGTTCATACACTCCATGACCTCAGAGAACGGGCTCTACACGATCCGGGCTCTCTCTCTGCCGCTGAGCGGCAAGACGAAACGATCGAAAAGCTGGGAGGGCGTGCGCTTCTTCCAACTCGGCCGAGAGATCGCAGCGGCTCACGGCCTAACATTCCAGACATACGGCTGCACCGATCAGGTGTACCCGTACATGGTGCAGGACAGGGAGACAGACTTCGCTCTGTTCTCCCGGATCTGCGCGCTGGAAAGCTGCCAAATGATTATATACGACGGCAGGCTGCTGGCATACAGCGAGCCGGCCATGGAAAGCAAAGCGCCGGCGGGCAGCCTGCTGGTGGATCAGAACGGGCACTTCTCGTACCACGACGACCGGGCCGCCTGCTTTGGCTCGTGCGAGATCAACTGCGGAGACTGCTCCGGCAGCTTCAAGGCACCGAGCGCTATCAGCAGCGCGATCCTGCGCCCGGAGGGCGTCAAGGTAAGCAGCAGCGGTGAGGCGGCTCGCTTCGCAAAGGGGCTGCTCAGAAATGTGAACAAGTACGGACGGACGGGGCGCTTCTCCCGTTCACTTTTGCCCGGATATGCAGCGGCAAGCCTGCTGAAACTGGAAACGAAAAAGGCGAGCGCGTGGAACGGTACCGTCTTTGTGTATAAGGTGCGGCACGATTTTGTCGGGAACAAGACGACGCTCTATTTCCGCAATATTCTGGAGGGGTACTAAATGGGGAGCATTTTCAAAGGCAAGATCGCAGCAATCGAGAACAACGCCGCCCGCGTCGTCCCCTCAGAGGCAGGCGCAAAGCCGACGGCGAAGATCGTGATCCCGTGGCACCTGCGCGGAGCAGCTGGAAACCTACAAAAAGGCACCCCGGTGGTGTATGTGGAATTTGACGACGGCACCGGCCTTCTGCTCGGCAGAGCGGACGGAGAGTGGGGCGCGTATCTGCCGGCACTCAGCGCCGGATCCATAACGGACAGCGGCGTCCGACTTGCTTCACACTCTCACGGTGGCGTAGAACCCGGCAGCGGCCGCACGAGCGGGCCGGCGTAAGGAGGCGACGGCATGGTAACAATGGCAAGGTGGGGCTCAAAGTCGTGGGCGGTGAGCTCGAACAAGGTGCTCGCTCTGGAGGGGCTGACGTTTTCCTTCCAGCAGGTAGCAGACAATAACACCAGCACCGAGGAAAAGAAAACAACGAACGAAAGAGGCACCGAGCTTTTCCCGCTATCATTCACCACGGTGCTGCACTCCGGAGCAGGCGTAGACGTCCGCGCAGAGATCGAGAGCTGGAAGGCTCTCGTCACAAAGGTTAATTATTTCTATCTCGGAGGCAAGAGGCTGGGGCCTATGCTCCAGCTGCGAAAAGTCGCCGTCTCGAATGTGAAGCTCGACAACCTCGGCCGCATGAGACTGGCGACTCTCTCGTTTGAGTTTAAGGAGTACGACCAGAACACGTCCAGCGTGAAGGTGGACTGGTCAGCGCTCACAGTATGCGCAGACGACGAGGACAAAGCAGTCAAAAAAGAGGATAACGACGGCGTGACGAATGCACCTACGCAGACAATCAAAGTCGGCAGCCGCGTGAAACCGACGGGCGCAAAATACACGACCGGGCAGACGATCCCGCAATGGGTAAAGGATCGCAGCCATGAGGTGAGCCAAATCAGCGGCGACAAGGTGCTGCTGGGGTACCCGAACGGGATATGCAGCTGGGTGTACTTGAACGAGGTTACGCTCGTGTGAAGGGAGGCGGCAGCATGAAAGCAAGCGGAAACGGTGCGCCGGAAACGTGCGCCGGCAATCTGCTGAGGATCGTCCGCGGCGAGGTACCATACGACAGGGTGAGAGGGCGCGACGGCTCCCTCATAGATCAGCCAAACGCGGCAGACGAGGCAATGGCAGACGCCGAGTGGCTGCTCTCAAAGTATGAGCCGCGCGTCGAGATCACGGACATATCAGCAAACACCGACGGCGCAGCGGACGGAGACTTCGGGCTCTCCGTTAGTATCAAAGGAAAGGGGCAGAGCGACAAATGGCCGAACTCGATTTTATAAACACAAGTGCAGACGAGATCGTCACCGAGGTGCTGGAGCAGCTGGAAAACGGCGTAGCCGAGCCGCTGTACCCCGGCGACGAGCGCCGAATCTTCGGCGACGCTCTGGCCGCGGTGATCGTGAGCGTTTTCAACAGCGTGAACGACGCCTGCCGCCAGAAAATGCTCCGATATGCACGCGGCGAAGTGCTCGACGCTCTCGGCGAGAACCGAGACGTCAAGCGGCTGGATCCGACGTATGCCACCACGACGCTGCGCTTCGGCATTTCGTCGGCGGTGGCGTCAAATATTGTTATACCTGCCGGGCTCCGCGTGAGCAGCGACTTTAACCGCTATTTTCTGACAGACTCCACCGTCGTGCTATATGCCGGCGCTCTGAGCGTGGACGTAGCAGCGACAGCGGAGCGGGGCGGCTC
Source organism: uncultured Clostridia bacterium (assembly GCA_947167725.1). Lineage (GTDB taxonomy): Bacteria > Bacillota > Clostridia > Oscillospirales > Oscillospiraceae > Limivicinus. Next base: position 3,870 of record CAMVJF010000001.1, read on the forward strand.
AGAATACAACGGGATCGCGCCCGGAGAGATCGCGACCATTGTTGACATATCAGAGGCGGCTCTGATCGACACCGTGACGAACCTCACGGAAACGGCAGGCGGCGGCGACGTCGAGAGCGACGACGCATACCGCGAGAGGATCAGAGAGGCAGAGAACAAGCTCAGCACCGCGGGGCCTGCGAAAGCCTACAAGTATTGGGCGCTCTCCGCGAACTCTCTCGTCTCTGACGCTGTGGTGCTCTCAGATCGGGAGGAAATCACCAGCACGCTGCCGGTATACGGCGGGCACGCCTTCAAGGGCGGCGAAACGCTGCTGCCGGACACTCTGGTGGTGTATCTGCCGGGCGGCGCAGCAGCAACAGCCGGCACAGACTACACGGCGACGTATGCGGACGATCTGCTCACTCTGGAGCTGAGCGGGGCGCTTGCAAGCGTCACAACCGTGAAGATCAAGATCACCCGCGATATGCGGGGCACCGTCAAGATTGTGCCGATCTGTGCAGGCGGTGAACTACCGAGCGAGGACGTGCTGGCCGACGTGCTGGCGGCGTGCTCCGCGGACGACGTGCGGCCGCTCACCGATCATGTGACCGTCGAGGCGCCGAGCGTGGCGTATTATGACATAAATCTGGTATACTACACGACGCGCGCGAACGAGTCCGAAGTCGTCCAGAACGTCGAGGGCTCCGACGGTGCGATCAATCGCTACATTTACTGGCAAGGCTCGAACCTCGACCAAGATATAAACCCGGACTACCTCAGAAAGCTGATCCTCGCGCCGGACTGGAGCGACGGGCTCGCCGGTGCAACCCGCGTAGAGATCACCGCGCCGCAGTTTACGGAGCTGGACAGCACGACCGTGGCGAAATTCTCCGGGAACCTCACCGTCACCCATGTGGTGAAGGACTAAGGGGGCGACGCTATGGCAGGTATGAAACTATCAGAGCTCGACTTTGTGCGGCTGCTGCCTGCATTTATGAGGGACGACGAGGCAGCGATCGCTCTCTGCAAAGCCGTGAACGAGGTCGTCGGCCCGCCGTGCGGCAGGCTGAAAACGATCCGGACATGGGATCAGATCGACAACTTGAACGAGGCAGAGTGCGACGAAATGGCGTGGGAGCAGGACGTGGACTGGTACGACTCCGCAGGCATGACGCTGGAAGAAAAACGCGCCACGATCAAGCTCGCGCAGCAAATCAAGCGAAAGCGCGGCACGAAATGGGCGGTGGAGCGGCTGATCTCCGCATACATCGGAGACGGCTATGTGCTGGAGTGGTACGATCTCGACGTCGAGGGCTTCACGGCTCCCTATACTTTTTTAGCGCTCACGACAAACGCGGCGATCGACCAAGAGAGCTACGCGAAATTCGTCGAGGCGGTGAAAGCCGCCAAAAACGAGCGCTCTCACATAGCGGGCGTGTTTTATTTCTGGCAGCAGGGCCCGGATCCCGGCGTCGAGTGCGCTATGGGGTACGCTGCGTATCAATACGAATTTGAGCGGATCTGCGGCACATACCCCCGCGAGGCGGTGGTGGGCGCTCTGGGGCGCTTTGCCGCGGAGACAGAGCCGGAGACAGCGGCTCACTTTTACGGCTTCACAGAGGCCGGAGAGGACACCTGCGGCACATACCCGTCAAGCGGGACGATCGGCGCCGCACTATCAGCAGCGGCAGCGGCAGAGGAAACGCTCGCAGCCTTCGGCTATACGCTGACAAGGTGCGGGACGCTTCACTGTGGCGAGTAAAAAGGAAGGAGGCGCAGCTCTATGGCTTATTTTCAGAGCAATTTCTTGAACTACCGTAGGCAGCAATGGCTCCGATCTCTGGTACACGTCGAGGCACAAGTCGGCTCGACATGGTACCGCGGAACCATAAACCAGAAGAAGATCGAGGGCGACACGCTCGTCATTATGGTGACATTTCCGCAGCTTGACAACAGCGCGGTGACGATCAGCGCGTCGCGTGTGATTGATATTCGCGGGGAGATCGCAGCATACCAGACGCGAACGATCCGCAAAGTGGCCGGGCAGGGCACCATGATCAAGATCACGATCCCGATCTACGAGGTAACAAGCTGACAGGAAGGAGGGAAACCATGTATAACCGCACACAATGGAAAGACAGGGTGGTCGATCCAGTCACCGGCGAGGTGATCCAAGAGGGCACGCTCCAGAGCGCCGGCAACTTCAACAAAATGGAGGACGGGATCGAGGACGCGACCGTCGCGGCTGCGTTTCTTGTGATCGCTGCCGGACAGCTCGACGCTCAGACCGCCGCCGAGGAAAAGACGGTAACGCTCACGAACTCGCAGAGCTACCCGTTCAATAACTCGCAAAAGACGGTGAGCCTCGGCGTCACCAGAACCACCACGGCGTACTCGGTGGACGTCGAAGTGCTGGAGCACTCCGGCGACGTCGGCGACGTTCTGATCAGCGACAAGCTGCTGAATGGCTTCAAGGTACGCTTCGACGGCAGCGCAAAGAGTGCGACCGTGAAACTCATTATCAAGGGAGGTATGTAAACCATGGCGAACAATGTCAAAGTGATTGAAAAGAACCCCGGTCAGAAGATCGAGTGGGAGCAGAGCGGCACCCGTCTGTATTTCGGAGACGACGAGATCATGATCAACGCCGCGAAGTATCAGAAGGACTGGCCCGTCTCGGTTGACATCTGCACGGACAGATCCGGCAATCTCACGATCGGCACCGAGTCCGCGCTGCGCTATGTCGCGCAGGTGGAGATCCCCGCGGCGCAGTACACCGAGGACGGCGAGAACCGGGAGCAGCTGCCGCTCGACATGGGCGACGTGACGCTCACACTCTGGAGCATTGAATAAGAAAGGAGCACACTCATGGCAAATTTTGATCTCACAAATCTGGCAGTAAAAATGATCTGCCCGAACAACACCGTCCAGCTGGACGACACCGGGTTGCCGTCGGTGCTGGTGTATATCCCGGCATTTAAGAACAGCGACGTCCTCACCGGCGGCGACGACAGCACGCACCCCGCCTTCATCGTGAACGGCGTCCAGATCCCCGGCTTCTACTACTCGAAGTATCAGAACAAAGTGAACAGCGGCGTCGCCTATTCGCTGCCGGCAGAGGATCCGACTGCAAATATTACATTTGACACCGCGATCGCTCGCTGCACCGCAAAGGGCGCCGGCTGGCACCTCAGCACGAACGCGGAGTGGGCAGCGATCGCTCTCTGGTGCAAGAAAAACGGCTTTTTGCCCTATGGCAATAACAACTACGGCAAGGACTCCAGAGAGAGCAACTACCGCGCGATCCCGACAACCAAGGACGGCAGCGGGAACACGCTCCATGTGGCAACCGGCACTGGCCCGCTCTCGTGGAGCCACGATCAGACGCCGAGCGGTATCTGGGACATGAACGGCAATGTCGCAGAATGGCAGGGCGGTATCCGTCTTGTATGGGGCGAGCTCCAGATCCTTGCAAACAATGACGCAGCGGATCCGGACAACCCGCAGAACGCGACAAGCACCTGCTGGAAGGCGATCAACGCCAGCACCGGCGCGCTGGTGGATCCGGAATGCAGCACAACAGACGCGACCGGCACAACGTCCGGAAACACGGTGCGCCTCGATTATGTGAGCAGCAAGTGGAAATTTGTCACCAGCATTTCGAGCGCTGCGGACAGCTCGCGGAACTGCAATTTCGGCGCCGTAACTGCCGACAGCACGATCGGCGACGCTGCAAAGGTGCTGCTGCGCGCGCTCGCTCTGCTGCCGGACTCTGACGCACAGGAAGCAGACTACGAGGGCGACGTCATGTACTGGAATAACGGCGTAGCCGAGCGCTGCGTGTATCGCGGGGGCTCCTGCGGCCACGGGGTGTCCGCGGGCGTTTTCTGCGTCGACGGCTATCCCCGCTCGAACTCGGGCGCGAACATCGGCTTCCGCTCCGCTTATATTCCGGAAATCGGGTAATCTGGCGATCTGAAAATCTGGCAAACGGCGGCGACGCTTCGCCGCCGGCACCATTCACGAGGTAACAATGGACACACTACAACTCAGACAGAGGATCGTCAGATCCATGATCCGCGTGAGCGAACGCACCAACAGCATGAGAAAGCCGGAGAAATTCGTCTACCGGGAACGCTTGACGGGCACCTACATGAATATGCTCCGGCTATGTATCAAAGCGAACCATTCACGCGGGCCGGCACGGCGTCAGCTCCAGAACGAGATCGACACCGAGCTCGACGTGCTGCGCTCGCTTATTGACACCGCAGCGAGCCCGGAGGATCGTCTGATCTCCACCGGGCTGCACGAGGTATGGAGCAAGGAGCTAAACGAAATCGGGCGTATGCTCGGCGGCTGGATCAAGTCAAACGACTGACCGCCCGTGGGGGATATGCCGAGAAAATCGGGAGCGCTGCGTGTATCGCGGGGGCAACTACAACAACGGGGTGAACGCGGGCGTTTTCTACGTCAACGGCAACAATCCCCGCTCGAACTCGAACGCGAACATCGGCTTCCGCTCCGCTCTGGCTTTACTCGTTAGGCCCGCGGGCTACGGCTCGGCGGGAACAATAAAGCAAAAGGGGCGTATCTCCCGGCCAAAAGGCCAAAGATACCGCCCGCCACCAGCGGACAACCGGGGCGACGGGCAAAACCGCGTAGACTGGCCGCTCTCGGCAAACGAGTGGAGCCCTGCCCGGCGGCCGCGGGGTAGCGTCTGCGGATCAAGGGCAGAGGCAAGGAGCGTCACGCGCGGCGCTATTATTATGAAACAAAGGAGGGCACACCATGGAGGAAGGCAAGGCGCCGTCTCTTTTGGAGCGGATTTACTCGTGGGACAATCTCATGGAAGCATACCACGAGGCAGGCCGCGGCAAATGGTACCGGGGCGACGTGACGTCCTTCACGGCAAATCTGGAGGAAAATCTGATCAGCATACAAAACGATCTGATCTGGCACACATACAAGGTGGGACGGTACCGGGAGTTTTATGTGCAGGAACCGAAGAAGCGCCTCGTCATGGCTCTGAGTTTTCGCGATCGCGTCGTTCAATGGGCGATCTATCGGCAGATAAACGACGAGCTCGACAACTGCATGATTTTTCACAGCTACGGGTGCAGAGTCGGAAAAGGAACCACCAGATCAGCCGACAAGCTCCAAGACTGGTGCACCCTCGTGGGACGTAAGCAGCAGCCGTGGTATTATCTGAAACTTGACATTTCAAAGTATTTTTACCGGGTGGATCACACCGTTCTGCTCGGTATCATGGAGAGGAAATACCCGGACGAGGACGGCTTTCTGTGGCTCATGCGCGAGATCGTCAACTGTGACCACACACCCTTCGGACTACCGCCCGGCAAGAATGCCGACGAGGTGCCGCCGCCCGAGAGGCTTTTCGAGGTGGGAATGCCGATCGGCAACCTCACCAGCCAACTGCTCGCGAACGTCTGCCTCAACGAGCTGGATCAGTACATAAAGCACGAGCTCCGCGCGCACTACTACGTCCGCTACATGGACGACATGGTGCTGCTGCACCCGGATCCGAAGGTACTCAACGAGTGGCGCGTGCTGATCGAGGACTATCTCAACAATGTGCTGAGGCTGGAGCTCAACGGCAAGACCGCGATCGGGCTCGTGAAGAACGGGATCACGTTTGTGGGCTGCCGCATTTTTCCGGGGTACCGCAGAATGACGGCGAAGTCCGTCAAGAAAATGAAGAAGCGTATGCAATACATAGCGAAGGAATACCAAGCCGGGCTAATCGACTTCGACGCCGTAGACGCTACAATGCAGAGCTATTTCGGGCTTATGGGGCATTGTGCCACCAAAGGGCTCCAGAAATGGATCGAACAAAATATAGTTTTCAAGGGGTGATACTATGAACGAGACAGTGATCGCCGTGCTGGCGGCGGCCGGCATTCCTTCGGCGATAACCGGCTTCGGGCTTTGGCTAATTCAGCAGAAGATCCAGAAGCGTGAGGCAAAACGCGAGCAGGAAGAACAGGAACGCAGAAAGAGGCGTGAGGAACGGGAGAAGAAGCGCGAGGAAAACGAGGTGCTTCTGCTCCATAGCGTGAACGCTGCGATCGCTCTCGGCGAGGCTACGGCCAAAGCGGTGCAGCGGATCCCGGACGCTCATTGTAACGGGGATATGCACGCCGCGCTCGAATACGCCGAGAAGGTAAAGCACGAGCAAAAGGAGTTTCTGGCACGTCAAGGGATCGGCTCCCTCTACGACTGAGAGGGGGGCGAGCTCATGAACGACGAGAAGATCCGGGAACTCATGGAGGAAAACGCCCGGCTCAAAAAAGAGAACAAGCGGCTCAGAACGCTATACAAGAGCAAGCGCGTGGAGTTTTCAAAGGTTATTTTTGCGGTAGTCGCGATCATGACCGCGGGGATCATCGTCTTTTCCTGCGCTTTGATCTGGCGAACCGGCGACACGTCCACGCTCGCGTATCTGATCCCCGCAGTTTTCGCCGAGCTGGCGTCGGCTACCGGCTTTTATTACAACAAAGCCAAAGCCGAGAACAAGATCAAACTCATGGCTCTGACAGGAACAGAGCCGGACGCGCAGACATTTGAAACCATGTAAAGGGGGGCATAAACATGGCATTGATAGGCAAGAACAACGAGGAAAAGATCTGGAACTTCCTCACCGGCAAGGGGCTGAGCGCTCACGGAGCTGCCGGCCTCATGGGTAATCTGTACGCGGAGAGCGCGCTCGAACCCATGAATTTGCAGAACACCTACGAGAAAAGCCTCGGCTATACTGACGCCGGCTACACGGCGGCGGTGGACTCCGGGAAATATACCAATTTCGTGCACGACTCCGCAGGCTACGGCCTCGCACAATGGACATACTACACCCGCAAAGAGGCGCTGCTGAAATATGCGAAAGCTGCCGGCGCCTCGATCGGAGATCTGGAGACGCAGCTCGGCTTTTTATACAAAGAGCTCAGCAGCGGCTACCCGGCTTTACTCTCCACGCTCAGAACTGCCGCCACCGTGCGCACAGCGTCGGACGCCGTTCTGACAATCTACGAGCGCCCGGCTGATATGTCGGAGCGCGTAAAGGTACAGCGCGCGAACTTCGGGCAAAAGTACCTCGACAAATACGGCAGCGCCGTGACTCCGACGCCGGAACCAAGCACCGGGGGGAGCTGCACAGCGGCGGCTCTGCTCGCGATCGCAGCGGCAGAGATCGGGTACCATGAGAAGGCGTCGAACGCAAACCTCGACAGCAAGACCGGGAACTCCGGCGCCGCGAACTTCACGAAATACTCCCGCGATTTGGCAGCGGCCGGCTATTACAACGGGAACAAGCAGGGCGTGGCGTGGTGTGACGTGTTCGTGGACTGGTGCTTCTACCAGCTGGCAGGCAGGAACGCAAAGAAGGCGCAGGAAATCGAGTGCCAGACCGGGCCGCTCGGCGCCGGCTGCCTCTACTCTATGCAATACTACCAGCAGCAGGGGCGCTTCTATACATCGAACCCGCAGCCGGGCGACCAAGTTTTCTACCAGTCCGGCGGCTCTATCAGTCACACCGGCATTGTCGAGAGCGTGAACGGCTCGACCTTCACGACCATTGAAGGCAATGCAAGCGATCAAGTTATGCGCTGCAAGCGCAAAATGAACGACGGCTACACCTACGGCTTCGGCCGCCCGAAGTACGACGCGGGGACAGACTCTGCGCCGACAGAGCCGGCACAGCCGAGCACACCGCTGAAATACAAGATCGGGGACGTCGTGAACTTCTCCGGCTCGGTGCATTATGTGAGCTCCAACGCCGCGAACGGATCCAACTGCAAGCCCGGCAAGGTGAAGATCACCGCCGTGTATGCGAGCGGCAAGCACCCGTACCACGCGATCGCAGAGGCAGGCGGCGGCTCTACGGCATACGGCTGGGTGGACACTGACAAGCTGAGCCCGATCACGGAGATCAAGATCGGCGACGCCGTGAAGTTTAAGGGCGGCCCGCACTATGCGAGCTCGACCGCTGCGGCAGACTCCGGATCCCCGAAAGCCGGCCCCGCTACCGTGACAGCGATCGCGAAGGGCGCAAAGCACCCGTACCACGTCGTACACACGGACAAGCAGTCCACCGTCTACGGCTGGGTGGACGCTGCCCTCGTGGAGAAAACGCAATGATCCGGGGCATGGCAGCCGTGATCCTCATCGTCGGCGGCTTTATCACGTTTGTGGGGTGGCTGCACGGCGTCCTTAATTCGGACGGCCGGTGCGATCCCGGCGCAGACTGTGAGAGCTGCCCGTTTCCGTGCGAGCACCACGAGAGGAAACGCAGGAACAAGAAATAAACAGAACACCGTCCACGAGCTCTCAGCGGCTCGCTGGACGCATGGCAAGAGCCCGGAGGGTGTAACAACCTTCCGGGCTCTCTCTGCGTCTACAAACGCTGTTATTTGCGAATTTTGCACACGACCGCGACAACCTTCTCGAAGAAATACAAGATCGTCGCCGAGGTGTTCAATTTCGCGCAATTTGGTGGAGCTGACCGCGCGAAAGCTGAACACTCAGGATCCGCGCAGTTTGTGGCATTCTCCACGAGCTCCAGCGTCACCTTGCAATTATCGCCGGAGTAATTCAGCACGAGGGTGAGTTTGTCGTCGTACAGATAGGCGGCATTCAAGAACACACCGACAAGCAACTGCCGGTAGCTCTCGTCGTCCACGTCGCCGCCTCTGAAACGCTCCAGAAAATAAACGATCTGATCGCGCTCCAGATCCGGCTCGGCGATAAGCTGCTGAGCGATCCCCGTCTCGATCTGCGCCTTCTCAGCTTCGAGCTGCACGAGCCGGGACTTTGTGGACGGGGTAATGATCCCCGCCTCGATCGCTGCGATCATGTTCTGGATCGCCTTCTCGTTCTCACGCTGCCGGGCTTCGAGGGCGTGGAGGGCGCTCTGATCCTTCTCGCGCTTCTGGTACTCCATGCAGCGATCCGCGACCTCGTTTATAAATTCATCGGAGTGGATCAGCTTCACCAGCTCGTCGATCACCAGCTGCTCGATCCAGTCCTTCGGCGCCCTCTCTTTGTCGCATTTCCGGCGCTTCCTATTGTTACAAGTGTAATAGTGATACACGCGGCCGGTTTTACTCGTGCCGCCGTCGCCGGTCATAGGCTCGCCGCAATGGCCGCAGAACAGCTTCGACGTGAGCAGGAAGGACACGTCCCGCGCCGCTGCCGGTGAATGGTGGTGCGTGGCGAGCATACTCTGGCATTTGTCGAACAGCTCCCGGCTCACGATCGGCGGGATCCCGTGCTCGTCTCGAATATCCTTGTATTGATAAACGCCGACGTATTTCTCATTTTTCAGAATGTGCCGTAAACTGTTTTTATTGAACAGCCCGCCGCGGCTCGTCCGGTACCCCTCATTATTCAGCCGGGTGTAAATATCTTTTGCAGGCTCTCCGGCTGCGTATTCCTCGAAGATCCGGAGCACGATCGGAGCTGTTTCCGGATCAATCTCGAACCGCCCGTCCGGGCCCTTCCTCAGACCTAACACTTTGTAGCCGAGTGTTTTCCGCTCCAGAGCGCTGTCATAATTGCCGCGCTTTATGTTTTGGCTGAGGTTTTCGCTGTAATACTCCGCGTAGCCTTCCATGACCGACTCCAGAATAATGCCCTCCGGGCCTTCTGGGATCGCCTCTTTTGCGTAGTATACGCGGACGCCGTTCTTTTTGAGTTTATACTTGTATGTGGCTGAGTCGTACCGGTTACGGGCGAACCGGTCAATTTTCCAGCAGATCACAGCCTTGAACACGCCGCGCTCTGAGTCCCGGAGCATTCTCTGAAAGTCCGGGCGTTTATCCGTGCGGCCGGTGAGAGCTTTGTCGGTGTATTCTCCGATAATGCGGAACCCATTCCGCGCCGCCCATGCTCTGCACTCGCGGAGCTGCCCCTCGATACTTTCTTCACGCTGCCCGCTGCTGGAGTATCTGGCATAGATCACGGCGGGGATCAGAGCGGGATCCGGAGCGGCTGCTGTTTTCTTCCTGCTCATGGCTTCCAGTTTGTGCAACGGTTTGAGCCGTGCTTATTCAGCAGATCGGTGACTTCATCGTCTGGGAACTGGATCCGGAGCTCAGAGACGCCGGAGGGAGAAACGACCGTCAGAAACTCGGCACCGTGCGGCACAGCTATGAACTGCCCGCCCTCGTTCATGACGTTATCGTCTGTGTACTTCCGCAGCAGATAGGTGTAAACCTTCTTTTTGGCAACTTCCAAGAGCCCGGCGGGACGAATGAACGCAAAGCGAGGATAAACGAGCGGGACAACCTCGGAGGCGTGAGCAAGGCACCACTCAAACTTTGCTTTTTTGGTGCTTTTAATCTCTGCTGGGAATGAAAAGCCGAGAGCTTCCAGCTTTTCGAGCGTCATTTTCTGAGTGTGCTCGCGGAGTGCCTGCTCGTCGTTCTGGTACGTTTCGACAAGCCCGTCTGCGATCGCCTTCTGCATAATTTCGGTGTTTTCGCACGGGCAGCTTTTCCCGGTGTTATGGAGGTACATCATTTCCCGGATTTTGCTTTGCGCCTCGTCGGTGTATGTTTCAAGCAATTCAACAGCGCGAGCGAGCGCCTGCTTTCTCTCCGAAGAAGTGGGGGTGGGCGCTTTTACCGCTTTGGAGTCAGAGGAAACAGCTCCGGCAGACATGAGCCCGCACTCGATCGCGAGTCTGTAAATGTGTTTGCACGGCTGCTTCCTGCGTGAGAAGTCCACACAAGTGCAAGCTGCCAGCGTCGTATTATAAAGACCATGAGAGCCGGAGAATGTCGCCGCCCCCGCGTTTTTGTCGATAGAAACCGGAGTGTTTTCTGCTTTTATGGCCGAGCTGATCCGCTTCTGCTGCTCTGGATCGGAGTGCATTCCGTCCCATTTCTTCCACATATTCTGCATAACGACCTCACTTTCTCCCGCCGTTTGGCGGGATTTTATTTTTTTGAAATTTAATAATTCGACACACTTCACCCGGCTGCTTTTTTGCGATATTGCCAGAACAAACAGAAAAATCTACATAAATCACACGGCCGACTCTTTTTTGACCGCTGGCCGCCTATTGCACCTCAGCACCATGAGCGCGGACTCTCTGGCCGAGTCTGTGGCCTCTCGCCACGCTTGCAAAATCTCTGCTTCATCGTTTTGCACCACAACGCCCTCACCGGGCGGGTGCATACCTTCCAGCGGATCGTCAGTCCAGCACATCAAGTAAGCCGGTGAGCAATGCAGAGCCTTCGCGAACAGCTCCACGGTGTTCGTGTAGACGTTTTTGATCACGTTCTTCTCGTACTTCTGAATAGCCGATCGGCTGACTCCGACAACGGCGCCGACTTCTTCCAGAGTCAACCCCATGTCGAGACGGCGCTGTTTCATTCTCTCAGAGCTAAACAAGAAAAGCCCTCCCTTCGTTTCATAATACCCTAATTATACCACAAAAAACACTGCAAAGCAACAATTTTTGAAAAAAATTTTCATTTGTGGCTTGACAAGCTACAAAAATGATGATATAATTATACATGAACCGGGGGAGCCGGGCCAAAACGAACAAGACGACAAGCCGAAAAGGAGGCGAGAACATGGTAAACACCACGGAGCTGCGCGTTTATATGACACGGCGCGACAATATGACGATCTCAGAACTGGCGAAGGCAATCGGGAAAAGCCCCGCAACTGTGAGCCGCTGGTTTGAAAACAGGGATATGCCGGTAAGCTACGCCGAGACAATCGCGAAGATCCTCGAAATCCCTCAGAAGGAAATGATCTCAATTTTTTTTGCTAACTTTGTAGCGTGACACGCTACAAGATAGAAGGAGGGCACCGACATGAAAGACGTTAAGATCGTAGCAACAGACAACCGCACCTATCTGGTGAGAGCCACCACGAGGCGCTTCGGAGAGGACGCGGTGCTGTTTGAGAGCTGGAAGTGGAGCGACTGCCTCGACTATCTGAGGCGCCTCGGTATCGAGTACACGGGCAAGCGCCCGGCGTTTCCTCGTCACAGAGCGAACGGCACGACGATCACCCGGCACCCCGACCGCTGGAACCCCGCAAAGGTTTGGCTCGTCAAGCGCTACGCCGACGGGCACTACGCACTCAATCAAGAGATCAGCGGCTTTGTGTTCTACACGAAATACCAGCGCGCGCCGCTCTGGTACATCGAGCAGATCCTCACAGGCTACACCCGCCAAATGAACTAACCGCAGAAAAGGAGCAGGCTATGAACATTAAAGAATTTTCCGACCGTACCGGCTTTTATCCGTCTTTTGAGCTCTACACCGTGATCGAGGCGCACTACATGGAGCAGTCCGGGGACAAGGACGCATTTTGTAAGGCGTACAAAGAGAACGCCGACGGGCTCGCCGAGAAGATCCAGCAGGAGGCGGCAATGCTCGCCCTCAACAATCAGAGCCGCATGATCGCAGCGGCGAACGAGCTCAGAGCCGAGAACGAAACCCTCAAAGAGCAGGCCGAGCGGCTGATCGCTCAGCTGGAGCGCGAGCAGGAGTGGAAACCCTTCGGGCACAACAGCAGCATGAAGGACGACGACTACGCGAGACTTTGCCAGAGCGGCAGAACCATGACCGACGACGAGGCCGTGGAGCTGATCGCCTCAGAGTTTGGCTTTGCGCCGGAGAAGATCGAGATCGTGCGCCAAATCAAGACATACGAGGTCAGCCGGCACCGCCAGCTCAGACAGAAGGGCACGATCGACCGGCTGCCGGTATACGACGCGACCGACTGGAACTACGTCCGCTTCGACTGTGCCGGCTGGCAGTACGAAATGATCAACGGGCAGCTGCACCCCTTCAATGACTGAGGGGGTGCGGACATGACGAGCAAGACGCTTGAAAAATACGCGCTTTTGAAAGCAATGCACCAAATCGTCCGCAGCCTAAACAATGAGGGCGCATACTACGACCGCTGGATCCTCATTATCCCGGACAAGGCGACAGACGAAGAACTCTACGACATTGCCGAGGACGAGGACGACGAGATCTTCCGCGACTCTGTGAAATGCTTCGAGGGTATCATGAAAGACTACATCGACGACGGGCTATATGTGGCCGGTAAATTGTACTGAGGGGGCACCGATATGAAGGTTATCAAGAGAAAATTCAACCGTTTCACGCACATGATCGACGAGCTCGTGATCTTCGAGAGCTCCGACGGCGGCGAGTGCATGGCTGCCTATATGCGGGAGCGGCTGACGATCCCGGACTATGGCAAGGACGTGGACGTCATGATCGTGCACGATCCGGAGGTTAAGGACTACGACCTGCGGCCGGAGCTCGGCAAGGTATACAAGGACAAGAGCGGGAACGATCAGCTCTGCCTCATGGTATACAATGACCGGGAGGCGCAAATGAAGAACCTCACGAGCGGCTGGATCTGCGACGTGCACGGCGTAATCCAGCACCCGGACGGCTCGATCGAGTGGCTGCGCTCCCACGGCGGGCACTTCGCTGACGACGCTCTGGCACCTGCCGCCAGCCCGGCGCTGGCACCTGCCACATGAAGCGCGGGATCGCAGTCCGCGGCGACTACGACTTCCACGACCGCTACGTCGTAGTAGTCGAGAAGGCGCGCGGCAAGCTGACGCTCGACGAGATCGAGGACGCGCTGCGAACCAATGACCGCGGCGCATTCTGCGGCAATTATGTGATCATGCTCCGCTGCGGCGAGTCTACGATCGGCGGCTCCGGCTGGGACATATACGAGGATCTGAAAAGCGACACCGTGCAGGTGTACCCCGTGGACGGCGAGGACACCTGCCCGGTATGCGCTAAGCTCACCCCGCCCTATCCGTATTGCCCGGAGTGCGGGAGCAGCTGGGACAGCGAGGGAGAAGAAGCGACAAGGCGGGCAACGGTGGAGAACCTGCTCGACGCTATGAGAGAGGAAGCGGAGCACCGGACAAGGGGCGGCGACCTCGCAGCGTACTGGCAATACACCGGAGCCGTAAGCATGGCAAGGCAGCTGTGCTTCATTGACACAAAGAAAGCCGCGGAGCTGATCGAGAAAGCAGCAGGCTTTAAGCCGGAGGGGGTGACGAAATGACCGACGACGAGCAGATCCGCAAAGAGCGGAACGACCAAAATCGCGCACTCGTTCACAAGATCATGAAGGAAGCGCAGGCAAAGTACGACCGATACTGGAACGACTACCAGACCTGCGGAGGGGCTTCACAGCTGAGAACCGCGCGGAAATACGAGGATCTGCTGATCTGCTGCGAGCTGGCGCTCAGGGAGCTGGACGAAGGCTGCGAGAACTGCCTCAGACGCTCCCGGAACGGCAAGGCAATGGCCGATCAGCTCCGGCAGCGCCGCGACGTAGGCGGCGAGACTACGATCAGCATAGATGAGGCGATCGCTCTCGTGGAAACCGCTTCCTCGATCTTTTGAGGGGGTGGCTCTATGTACGAATTGACACCAGCGGAGCAGCTGCCGGCAAGTGCGGCCGCTCCGGATCTGAGCGACGCGATCCGGCGTCTGGGTGAGGCCTTCAAGGAGCTGGGGCGGCGTCTCGCCGAGGTATTGACAGCAGCCTGCCGGGAGATCGCCGCAGCGTTTCGCAAATGGCTGGACGCTATTCTCCGGCGAATGAACCCGCGGATCTATCACCTATACAAGCACGCAAAGAAGGCGCGAGCCCGAAAAAAGAACTATCACAGACTCATGAAGGAGCTGCACCGGTGGCTAAATTGAAAAGCAAAGGCAAGAACCGCGGCGGCTACCTCTACGAAGTGTGCCGCGAGTGCGGCAAGGAATGGAACATAGCACGCGGGCAATATATCCCGCCGGCCGGGTATCTCTGCCCGGCGTGCACCTACGGCAGAAAGGAGGCGCGAGCCAATGAAAACAGCACAGAGCACGGCGCTGGCAGACGTAAGCGTCGATCTTGAAACACTACCCGCGCACGAGTCCGACGCGATATGCCGGACGGTGCTCGGCTCCGTCTCCCGTTTATTCGACGATCCGGCCGTTCTGGCCGACTACAAACGCTGGAAGAAGGAACGCCAGCGAGAAAAGGAGCAGAACAATGACACATGAAAACAAAAGCGGCGCGATCTTCGACGAGCTTTTCGGCAAATACTCCGCGCTCGTGTTCTTTGACACCGAGACGAGCGGGCTCGATCCTTCCACCTGCCAGATCATTGAGCTGGCGGCACAGCGGATCGAGAGGGCGCCGGACGGCTCTCTGACCGTCACCGCTTCAATGGACGACCTCGTTCAACTGCGACCGGGCGAAAAGCTCCCGGAGAAGATCACGGAGCTGACGCACATCACCGACGAAATGCTCCAGAAGGCAGGCGTCAGCTGCATGGACGCGGCCGAGCGCTTCACCGGTTTGATCAGACTCGCAGACAAGCCGGTGCTGCTGATCGCGCACAACGCGCACTTCGATCTCCAATTCACCAAGGTGCTGCTCTGGAGTTGCTGCCCGGCCGGGCTCAGAGCTCTGGAGGCTGCCGACTATCTCGACACGCTGACGGTATACAAAGACCGCCGGGCATATCCTCACCGCCTCGCGAATGCGATCGAGGACTACGGGCTCGGCGGCAAGGTGCAGAACTCGCACAGGGCGATCGACGACGTGGCCGCTCTGGTGGAGGTGTGCAAGGCAATGGCAGCGGAGCGGGACGACCTCGGCGCCTATGTGAATATCTTCGGATATAACCCGAAGTACGGCGTCAGCGGGCAGCGCGTGGACGGCGTGACATACTGGCCGCAGTATTATTCCGACGAAATGCGCGGAGCGGCTGAGATCCTGCCGGAGATCGTAAGAAAGGAGGGCGGCTTTCGTGGCTGAGGCTGAGAAGAAGGAGCGGGCAGCTCCGGCAAAGCAGACAGCACCGAAGGCCGCGACGCTCCAGCAGAAGTTTGTCGAGCTGCGGAAAGCGATCCCCGTGATCGTCAGAGGCAGCACGAACGAGGAACACGGCTACACCTTCGCGAAGATCTCCGACGTGTACCGCCTTCTCGTGCCGGCTATGAACGAGCACGGCGTCAACTTCGACATAGTAGAGGAACGGGCGACGAGGCACGACCAGAACGGCGACGCGAGGTACGTCACAAGCTACACGCAGAACACCGGCAGAGGCGAGCGCGTCGTCTGGATCTACGAGGCCGATCTGGTGATCCGCTGGACGAATGCGGAGAACCCGAAAGACGCAATGGACGTGACGCTGCACGCAATCGGCACCAATGACGGCGGCCCGGATAAGGCGAAGGGCTCCGCGTGGACGTATTGCCTCAAATATTATCTTTTTGAGAAATTCAGCATTGACCAAGGCACAGACGATCCCGACGCAGCAGATCACAGCACGGCACCGTCTCAGAGGGCACCACAAGCTCCGACAGCGGCTCCGACTGCTGGGGGCAATAATTACCCGCCCGGAGCTGCACAGGGGCAGCAGCGGCCGCAGGGAGGCGCTGTGCGTCCTCTGAGCGAGGCGCAGCTGAGCAGGCTTTACAAGAAGGCAGAGGCAGCGGGCATAGCACAGCAGCAGGTGAACGCTCAGATCTTCCAGAGGTACGGGCAGCAGGATCCGCACAACCTCACGCGGCAGCAGTATGACGAGATCTGCGCCTACATGGACAACGCAGCAAGGCAAGGAGGAAACACAAATGCTCAATAGTGTGAATTTGCAGGGCAGGCTCACCGAGTCGCCGGAGCTCAGATACACGCAGGGCGGCGTCCCCGTCGTCCGCTTCGGGCTCGCGGTAGAGGGGGCAGGCAAAGACGCGCCGACGGACTTCTTCACGATCGTGTGCTGGAGAGAGACGGCCGAGTTTGTCGCCCGGTATCTGACCAAGGGGCGGCAGGTAGTCGTCGAGGGCAGGCTCACGACGAACAAGTGGACGGACAAGAACGGCTGCAATCGCAAAGACGTGGAGATCACGGCAAACCGCGTGCACTTCGCTGGGAACAAGGAGCAGCAGCAGGATCCCGGATATCAGGCACCGCCGCAGAACTACGATGACGTGCCGCCGGACTTCGATGTGCCGCCGGAATTTATGGGCGGCGGATATTGATACAAACGACCGCCGGACAGACCACGGACAGACCGCAAAGCGACCGAAAACAAACCGAGAGGAAACCGCGCTGCGACCGTTTAAGCTATCCGGCATAACCAAAAACCGACCGAAAGGAGGTGCGATCAATGGCATGGATCCAAGTGCACCAGACACTCAAAGACCACCGCAAAGTCTACGCGGCCGCCGACGCGCTCGACGTCGATCCAGCGCACGCGCTGGGGCTGATCGTGAGCTTTTGGCTCTGGGCTTTGGACAATGCACCGAGCGGATCGCTGGACGGTATCAGCAATCGCATGATCGCCAGAGCAGCGCAATGGACAGGCAACGCCGACGAGTTTGTGGAGGCGCTGAAAAGCGCGGAATTACTGGACGAAACGCCCGGCGGAGGGCTGGAGCTGCACGACTGGCAGGAATACACCGGGAGTCTGATTGAGAAACGAGAAGCGGAGAAACAGCGCTCCAGAAAGAGGCGCGCCGCTGCCAAAGAGACGCCCGCAGACGCCGCCGCGCTGCCGCCTTCATGGAGTCAAACGACCGCCGGACAGACCGCGGACGGAACAGAGGGCGACCAGCAAAAGACCGCAGGTAGAGTAGAGTATAGTAGAGTAGAGTATAGTAGAGAAGAAATAGGGGGTAAACCCCCTATATCCCCCGACGCCGTGAGCGAGCGCTTCGCTCGTTTCTGGAAAGCATATCCGAAAAAAGTCGGCAAGGGAGCAGCTGAGAAGGCATGGAAGAAGATCAAGCCCTCTGCGGAGCTGTTCGACACGATCATGGCAGCCATAGACGCAGCCAAAGCCTCAGAACAATGGCAGCGAGAGAACGGCCGCTACATTCCGAACCCGGCGACATGGCTCAACCAGAGCCGCTGGGAGGACGAGCTGCCGCCAGCCGCTCCGCTTTACTCTCAACCGCAGGCAGGTGGAAAAGGTGGAAAACCTAACACCATGGACGTGCTCGCCGGCATAATCGCAGCAGAGGAAGGAGGGGCGCCGGTATGACAAGAGCAGACGCGGCAAAGCTGGTGGCGATCATTGTCACAGCCTACCCGAACTTCGACAAATTCCGGGACGCGCAGGCCGTGGCCTCGACCGTCGATCTCTGGGCGGCTATGTTCGCAGACGACGACGCCCGGATCGTAGGGCTCGCAGTTAAGAAGCACATAGCGACGAACAAGTGGCCGCCGAGTGTGGCAGAGCTCCGGGAGATCATGCTGGAGATCCAGAGGCCGGAGCTGATCGCCCCGGATCAAGCGTGGGCGGCAGTCTCCGACTATATGCACACCGCCGGGAGCTGGAGCGGCGATCATCTGGACAGGGCTCTCCCGCCGCTCGTGGCGCGTGCGGTGGAGGTTATAGGGTACCACAATCTCTACGAAATGAACCGGGGGGCATACGGCGACAGCAAGCCCGGCATGGCTCGCGTGGCATTTATGCAGCAATACACGGCAATGTATGACCGTGAGAAGGCCAGAGCAATGACGCCGGCAGAGATCACGGCAACGATCGACGCGATCGCCGGAGCTCTCCCGGATAAGGGACAGCGCCTTCTCGCCGTCAGAGAGCAAGACCGCCGAAGAAAAGACCGAGAGTGGGACGAGATCACGCACCTGAGCTTCGACAGCATAACAATGACAGCGCGGCCGGCGCTGGAAGGATAGGAGGGCGATCCGTGAAACACGAGCTCAAAATATTACCGGAATACTTCGAGGCCGTCGTGAGGGGGATCAAGACATTTGAAGTCAGAAAAGACGACCGCCCATACAACCCCGGCGACGTTCTCATGCTCAGAGAATACGACGGCACAGAGTACACCGGGAGAACCTGCGGCGCCGACGTGCTCTATGTCCTGCGCGGCGAGTATTGCCGGGACGGCTATTGCATTATGAGCATAAAACCAAGGAGGGCAGCCAAATGACCGACGAAGAACTGAGCCGCGGGCGGCGCTGCTGCTGCTGCGACTACGCCACCAAAAACAGCACCGGCTATTACTGTGCACGCTGGAACGGCCCGACGAATGGGCCGGACGACTGGTGCTTTTATTACAAACCGAAACCGGAAGGAGGAACCACCATGAAAGACGAAACAACAACAGCGACCGATCTCTCCGCAGCGCCGGAGGCCGTGAAGGCTCAGATCCTCGCAAACGATCAGAAGCTCCGCGACCGTGACAGCGGCAAGCGCTCCCGGCTGGTGTATATCTGCTCCAGATACAAGGACGATCCAGACCGGAACGTCCAGAAAGCGCAGGAATACTGCCGGGAGGCTATGGAGCTCTGGCCAGACGTGCTGCCGCTCGCGCCTCATGTGTATTTTACACAGTTTTTGGACGACAGCGTGCCGCGCGAGAGGGCTCTCGGTTTGGCCGCCGGGATCTCACTGCTGGATATGTGCGACGAGATCTGGGTGTACGGTATGGAAAATCCGAGCGAGGGCATGGCTGCCGAGATCGCATACGCGAAGGAGCACGGGATCCCGATCATCGACGCCGCGGAGCTGTACCGAAACAGGAAGCGGGAGCAGCTGGACACACCGATCGGCAGCGTCACGATCTCCCCGCCGGCCTCGCGCTCTGACCTCGAAGGCGTGAGCGCCTGCTCCGCTGCGGAGATCACGATTGAGGGGGAGCTGATCTGCGAGCTGGCGAAACAGCTCCGGCGCAATCCCGGCCGCGATCTGATTGTCAACGGGGAGCTGTGAGCGGCTGGAGAGAGATCCGGGGCAAGAATAGCGAGGGCTACCCGGATCCGACAGCGACGACGGCACTCGCGAACATAGCACGAGAGGAACGCAGGCAGAGGGGGCTCCGGAGCAGGCTTGACGGTGAGATCTTCGAGAACATGATCCAGACGAGCCTCGACTGGTACCGTGACAAGGGGCTCGCGTATGTTGAGAAAACGCCGGAGCCTATGCGGCCTCTGGCACCGCCGAACAAGCAGGGGCAGTTTAAGGCCTGCTACACCAAAGCCGGGCAGCCGGACTTCAAGGGGACGCTGATCGGCGGCCGGGCGATCGTATTCGAGGCAAAGCACACCGGGGACGACCGGATCGAATACGGGCGTCTGACCGCGGAGCAGGTGCAGAGCCTCACGGATCACGACCGGCTCGGCGCTGCCGCATACGTCATGGTGAGTTTTAAGCTCCAGAACTTCTACCGGATCCCGTGGAGCGTCTGGCGCGACATGAAGGAGCTGTACGGCCGGAAATACATCAAGGAGGCAGAGCTCGCACCGTATCGGGTGAAGTTTATCGCCGGCGTGATCAAGCTGCTGGAAGGCGTGGAGACGACGCTCGCGGAAATGGAGGCGAACAAGTGACGATCAAGGAGGCAAACGAGGCCGCCCGCCAGCTGCTCCCGGTGATCTTCGACGGCATGGAGTTTGAACGGATAACACAAGTCGGGATCAACTACAACGACAAGGGAGAGCCGCGGTATTTTCTCCAGATTTTAGGAAAGAACCACGGCAGCGTCGTATATGTGGAGCCGAGAAGCTGCGAGGTTAAGCGGCCGAACTAATTCAAAGAAAAGGAGCAGGAACATGAACAAGGCATTATTAAGCAGCAAGAACATGAGCTGGTGCACGCCGCCGGACTTCTTCGCGGAGCTGGATCGTGAATTTTCTTTTAATCTGGATCCCGCAGCAACGCCAAAGAGTGCGAAGTGCTCCCGGTACTTCACGCCGGAGGACGACGGCCTGCGGCAGAGCTGGGGGGGTGTAGCGTGTTCTGTAATCCACCATACGGCCGCGCGATCGGCGAATGGGTGCAGAAGGGCTACGAGGAAAGCCGAAAGCCCGGCACCGTCGTGGTAATGCTGATACCGGCGAGGACGGACACGGCATATTTTCACGACTTTATCTTCCACGGCAAAGCCGACGAGGTGAGGTTTCTCCGCGGGCGGCTGAAATTCACAGACGAGGACGGGAACGCAAAGGACGCAGCGCCGTTTCCCTCTGCTGTGATCGTTTGGCGCAGCCCGGATATGTCGAAGGGCGTCAAGGATATGGTGCTGGAGCTGATCAAGGACGAGGCTCTGACGGCGAACGAGATCGCCGCAGCTCTGAGCGACAAAGGCCAGAGGGTAAGCCGCAGCGACGTGGGGCCAATCCTCACAAAAGCGCAGGCAGCCGGCAAGGCTATGAACGCCGGCAAGCGCGTGTGCAGAGTGACCGGGCGATCTGCTATCGTCTGGAGAGCTCAGAAAGGGGCAGGAACATGAACCAAGCAGAAGTAGACGCCAGAGCGCTGACGATCGCCGCCGCGATCATGGCAGCGGCCGGCCTCTGCCGGTACGAGGCACCAGACAAGTGCAAACATCAGTACCCGAACAATGAAATTTGTGCAAAGTGCATAAAGGCATGGATCAAGAATAAGGCAAAGCAAGAACTCAGGAAGGAGGCGAGGACATGAGCACAAGACCGTGCAAGGCCTGCGGCGCGCAGATCATCTGGATCAAGACGCCGGCGGGCAAGGCGATCCCGTGCGACCTAAACGCGGTGTAT
Source organism: uncultured Clostridia bacterium (assembly GCA_947167725.1). Lineage (GTDB taxonomy): Bacteria > Bacillota > Clostridia > Oscillospirales > Oscillospiraceae > Limivicinus. The sequence goes on from CAMVJF010000001.1 coordinate 25,410, forward strand.
TATGCGCGCACGAGGTACAGCAACACCAGAGTGGTGCTGCCTAACGGCGAGGTTATTCTGGCCGAAATCGTGAGAGACTACGCTCACGCCGAGGGCTACGGCTATATTCCACATTGGAGCACCTGCACAAACCCGGACGCATTCAGAAGAAAGGGGCGGTAAACATGACAAGCAAAAAGGGCACGAGCCGGATCAATCTGCAAAAGCTCGCCGGCGGCGCCTTCGCCGAAAAGCTCAACGAGGCGCTGCTGCAAGTGGCCGACAACATTCAGAACCCGAACACCGACGCCGTGGCAAAGCGTGAGATCACGATCAAGATCAAATTCGCGCCGAACAAGACGCGCCAGCTCGTCAACACCACCATTTCGGTGACGACCAAGCTCGCAGCGACCGAGGCGATCGACACTCAAATGCTCATGGGTAAGGATCTGAAAACCGGCCGGTTGGAGATCGCAGAGTATGACGGGCAGACACCCGGACAAATGAGTCTATTCGACGAACCAGAGGACGACGAGGATCTGATCGACGAGCTCGAACAGCTCCAGACCGACAAGCCTCTGGATCTCCGCGAACGCGGAAAGCAGCAGAAGGGCCCGGAGCAGCTGAAAACCGGCGGTCATACAGAGGACGACCGCGGAACGACCGGCGGTTTATTCGTATCAATCAATAACAGAGCCGCGCAAGGCTAAAAGGAGGACGAACACATGGAAGGTATCAAAGAGGCGATCGCGTACATCGCAGGACTGGCGGTCAAGGCAGAAAAGCCGGAGATCGTGGACATTAACGGCCGGACATATTGCACGAAGGATCTCAGACGCTACGACGCGGAGCACATGGCAGAGCCGATCAAGGCGACCACGCTCACGTCGCTGGTGGACTACATCAAGGAAAGCCGCGACGAGCTCCGCGACCGCATGATCATTCAAGTGGTGAGTGCCACCGAGGTGCGGCTCTATTCCGGACTGCTGGCAGAACGTGAGCGCGAAACGCTGTTTGTCGTCAACGCGCTGCTGCCGCGCTTTGAATACGGCACAGAGTACGATCAAGAGACTTTTCTCGTCTCGCTCCAGAGCTGCTTCGCTCAGAGCGGCGAGCGTGAGGCCGTCGCCGTTCTGGCGTCCAACATCGTGAACACCAAGGCCGCCGAGTATTCAGACGACGGCACAACGCAGCAGGCGACGATCCGCACCGGCATTGTCACAAAGGGCGACGCGCTCGTGCCAAACCCGGTGACGCTCATTCCGTACCGCACATTTCTGGAAGTGGAGCAGCCGGCGAGCGACTTCATTTTCAGAATAAGCGAGGGGCGCAGCGGTGAGCCGCTTTTCAAGCTCGTGGCTGCTGACGGCGGGCTCTGGAAGGCGCAGGCCGTCCAGAACGTGAAAGCCTACCTCGTGGAGCAGCTGGCAGACATTCCGGATCGCTCACAAATTACCATTATCGCATAATCAAAATAAAAACCGGGAGGGGGTGCAAATTCTCTCCCGGCAATACGAAAGGAGCAGGCTCATGGAATACAAGCCGAAAATCATCAACGGCAAGGCGCAGAACACCGGCTACCCGATCGACGGGCACGTTCTGACGCTCTCACAATGGGACTATGACAACCACGCGAGCTGGCACCTCTACGGCTGGGAGCCGAGCGAGGACGAGGCCGTCATGGAGACAATGTACCGGGCGGAGCTGGACGCAGGCTTTAGAGCAGACGACACCCGCGAGGAATTTGTGGAGACGTGGAAGGCTGGAGAGTATGAACCGCCAGCCGCCTTCGCGCTGGAGCTCGATCAAGTCGAGGTGCTGGAGGTATTGCAGGAAGAAGAAGGCACAGCTCCGGCCGCAGGCATAAGACCGCGGGAGCTGCACGACAAGGGCGGGATCATGTGCCTGCCTCTGGATCAGAACCTCAACGGCGACACGCAGGCAAAGCACCCGGAGTGGACTCCGATCAGCTGCCCGCGCTGCGGCCGCAAATGCTGGAAACCGACAGAGGCAGACCGGATCCACAAGGCGCAGGGCGTCCGCTTCTTATGTACCGAGTGCGCGATCAAGGCGGGGCTGCTGGCGCCGTATAAGCCCGGAAGCAACCCGAACCCGGCGGGAAACCGGGCGCAGAGAAGGAGGGCTAACCGTGAAAAGAGAAGAAAATAACAGCGGCGTGGGCTTTTGGCTCGCTTTGTCGGTGATCGCTGCGGCGCTATGGGTGGCGCTGCTCGTCTCGAAAGCCGCCGGAGCTGTTCACATCAGCTGGCCGGCTGCGCTTCTGGCGCTGTTCTGGATCTCTGCCGCTGTTATGCTCTCCGGGATCTTTGTTATCGTCGGAGGCGACAAGCTGGAGCGGCTTATGAAGCAAGCCAAAAAGCGCCGGCGCCAGCGCGAAATGATCCGCACGATCAGCGAAACAATGAAGATCCTCACCATGAACGGTGTGGGCGGCGTTTACGGCGTCAAGAGAGAGCCCGGCGAGAGCAACCGGCACTTCCAGAAGCGGATCAACGCCGCAGCGTGCGAGCTCGACAACTCAGAGCGCCACAGACCTGCTCCGGCGACCGGCGCAAAGCTCGACCGGATCGCAGAAGCGCACGGGCTCGCTCGCGGAGCTGGAGAAACCGACGCGGAGCTGCAAGAACGGATCCGGCAGAGCGTATTCCGAAAACTGGAGGGGGCAGGCAAATGACAGACTATCAGACAGCGGCAGAGCCTCGCGCTCACGCCGACGGGGTGCCGGTATTCTTCGCCCACGACGAGATCGTGGAAGTGGAGAAGCTGATCCCGAACCCGAAGAACCCGAACACACACCCGGACGCGCAGATCCAAGCGCTCGGCCGCATTATCCGGCAGACCGGCTGGCGGCAGCCGATCACAGTCAGCAGGCGCTCCGGCTTTATCGTGAAGGGGCACGGCAGACTCAGCGCCGCGCTGCTGGAGGGGCTGGCAGCTGCTCCGGTTGAGTATCAGAACTACACGAGCGAGGCCGAGGAGTACGCGGATCTGGTGGCAGACAACCGGATCGCGGAGCTGGCCGAAATCGACAACAAAATGCTGGCTGACATTTTCGCAGACATCGACACCGGCGAGATCCCTCTGGAGCTGACCGGCTTCACCGAGGACGAGGTGGCGGGGCTGATCACGGCAATGAGTGAAGCGCTGCACAACGATCTCACAGAGCCAGATGAGGTGCCGGAAACACCGGAGCCGGACGACGTAATAAGCAAAAAGGGCGACCTCTGGATCCTCGGCAGACACCGCGTAGTATGCGGGGACTGCACAGACGAGAAAGCGCGGGAGCTGCTTTTGGACGGCGCAACACCGGAGATCCTGCTCACAGATCCACCGTACTGCTCCGGCGGCTTCCAAGAGTCAGGGCGCAGCTCCGGCAGTATAGGGACAAAGCGATACGGTGCAGACGGCAAAGAGATCCAAGTCACGATCGCAAACGATACGCTCAGCACGCGAGGTTATCAACAGCTTATGCGCGCGGTGCTGAAAAGTTTTGAAGGCACCGTCGTTTACGCCTTCACAGACTGGCGTATGTGGCTATATCTCTACGACGTCATGGAGGAGAGCGGCTTCGGCGTCAAAAATATGATCGTTTGGAACAAGAAAACGCCCGGCATGGGTATGGGCTGGAGAACGCAGCACGAGCTCGTCATGTTTGCGCACCGCACAAAGCCGCAATGGGACAACCACAAGGGCTACGGGAACGTGATCGAGGCCACCCGCTCCGGGAACGAGCTGCACCCGACGCAAAAGCCGGTCGAAATACTGGAGAAGCTGCTCGACAATACCGGCTGGGCTGAGGGCGTCCTCGATACCTTCGGAGGCTCCGGCACGACTCTGATCGCCGCCGAGAGCGTCGGACAGCCTGCCTACCTCATGGAAATGGAGCCCGCGTTTGTGGACGTGATCGTCAAGCGATACATAAGGACGACCGGCAGCAGCGCGATCCAGCTCGTGAGGGGGGGCGAAACCGTGCCGCGTGAGGAATACGAGGACATTTTCAACGAATAAGGCAAGGGGGTGGAGTCCATGGCTCAACAGCAGCCAAAGGAAACCGACGCAATAAAGCACAAGCTGGAGAGCTTCGCGGCACTCCAGCGGAAAATCGACAATCAGATCGAGCGACTGGAGCAGCTGAAACAGACCATGGGCTCCCCGTCGTCTCCAAACCTCGGCAGCAGCGGAGGGGGCGGCTCTGACGGTGTGAGCAAGATCGAGCGGCAAGTCGAGAGGAAGGACGAGCTCGAAAGGAAGATCCGGGAGCTGATCAGCCGGGAGTCGGAGATCCGCACCGAGCTGGAGCAGCTGATCGAGCGGCTGCCAAAGCCGGACGAGCAGACCGTCCTCGAAATGCGATACCTCGACCGGCAGAACTGGTGGACAATCTGCGCCGCACTCTACGGCGACCGGGAGGACTACCAGAGCAACGGCGAGAAGTATCTGAAAAAGGTTTTCAAAGTCCACGGCTCTGCGCTGCAATCGCTGGCCAAGATTTACAACACAATTATGTGACCGACAATAATGTCGGCCGCAAAACGAGGCGGCGCCCTGCATAAATGCGGGGCGTTTTCTTTATGCACTATGCACAAACAAAAACCGGGAGGGGGGGATAAAAAGGGAGTAACGGGGATAAAACGGGACAAAACGGGAGTTTACAAGCCCGATTTTGCGTGCTATGATTAAGCTGGACAACAAAACGCACGACGGCCGATCAAAAGGCTGCCGGGCGTTTTTCTCCACATATACCCGTAGAAAATACGGGGAGGGGGCAAAAATTCGGAGAGCCCTCTCAATATGTTTTTTGTGAATAGCGTGTAAGGCGTCCAGCAAGCCAGCTGAGGCGCTTTTACTTTTAGGGTGTAAGTTTGTAGGGTGAACGCCGTCGGAGCGGCTGTGAGTGCGCGTGCGTGCTCTCAGAGGCAAAAAGGCGGGCGGCTACAAAATCGGCGCCAATTTTTCACACCCCCTATTTTCTGCATGAGGATCAAGCGGGGCAAAAGCACCCGCTCTGATCTTCGCGCATAAAGCAACAGCAAAAAGGAGCTGATCGCATGGCAGGAAAAAAAGGCGGGGCATTCTCCGTAACAATGAAGGACGGGGAAAAGCTCGCGCAGAAGATCGCAAAAATGAAAGAAGGGGGCGAAACAGCAATAAAGCGCACCGTCTCCGACTTCACATCAAGAGCGCCCGGCTGGATCTCGAAGGGGATCCGGCAGCATTATGGGGTAGACACCGCAGCGATCAAGGGAGCGGGGCCGACAGCAAAGAAGGGAGCAACCCATGTGCACGTCTCCGGCATAGCTGTGGACGCTGCCGCTCTGGAATACCGAGGCAGAACTCTGACGACGACACACTTCGGGCAATCTCCGAAGGCTGCGCCGAGCGGTAGGCAATCAAAGAAAATAAGGGTACCCGGCCAAGCCGTGAAAACAGACGGGGGCTCTCCCGTGGCAATGATCAGCCCGCCGAAGAAGTACACCGTCAAGGCGACGATCATCAAAGGCAACCGCGCGAGCTTTGCGCCGGGTACGTTTATTGCTTCATCAAACGGGGCGACGCTGCCATTCCAGAGAAAAGGAACAGCGCGGACTCCGGTTGACGCTGTTCGCACGCTCTCTGTTCCTCAGATGATCAGCGGCAAAGCAAAGGAAACGATCGAGCAACTGATCAGCGAGAACATAGAAAAGCGTTTTGAACATCACGTCCAGCAAGCAATGAAATGATTTTGCTTTTCTCTGTTCTCTTTTCAATTCACTTTTGAACAGCTCCGAAACATTCAACTTTTAAGCGCTTGAAATGTTGAAAAGCTGTGCAATTCTCTTTGAAATCTCGCGAAAATCTTTTGAAATTCATTTGAATTTAATCAAAACGATTTGAAAAACCAACGAAAACGCCGAAAAACAGGCTTTTCCAAATGTTGACGAGCTCGCGACGATCTCGCGAAATTTTGCCGGAAGGTACTGTGGGGGCTCAGAAAAGCCCTGCGGTGCTCGCGAGCCCAATTCTTTGCCAGACACGAAAAAAATTTTTTGAGGCGTTTCGTTTCGTTTGGAGGCCGGAAAGGAGGGGCGCCCGTGGCTGATACTAAGCAGAATTTACAGTCCAGCGAGACGATCGCAAAGCTGTTCGGCGTCACTCCGCGGCGAGTGCAGCAGCTCGCACAGGATAACATTATACCCGCAGCAAAAAAGCGCCCGTATATGTTCGACCAGCTGCCGACGATCCAGACATATATCAGGTATCTGAGCGATAAAGTCGCCGGCAAGGAGCAGAAACCGGCAGACACCGCCAGAGCCGAGGCCGACAAAGTGCGAGCCGAGGCAGATCTGAAACAAGCGAAGGCGAAGATCGCAGAAATGCAGCTCAAAGAGCTGGAGGGCACTATGCACCGGAGCGAGGACGTGGCCGCCGTAATGGACGACCTTGTTTTTACGATCCGCGGCATGATCGTGGCGCTGCCGGGACGTCTGGCAATGGACGTATCACGGGCAAGCACCGCCGCCGAGGCGTCGGCTATTATCCGCGCCGAGTGTAACAAAGTGCTGAACGAGCTCGCGAACTACAAGTACGATCCCGAAGAATACCAACGGCGGGTGAGGGATCGCGAAGGCTGGAGCGAGGCCTTCGCAGATGAAACAGACGAGTAAAACCGCCGCCCGAAAACTTAACGCGGCCATAGGCTCAGCCGTCCGAAATTTCAGACCACCCGAAGAACTGACGGTGGCAGAATGGGCCGACAGACACCGCCGACTGTCCCCGGAGAACTCCGCGGAGGCTGGCCCGTGGCGCACTTCGCGCACACCATACCTACGGGAGCCCATGGAGGCTTTCACAGATCCGAAAATTCGCAAAATCGTAATGGTGGCGGCGTCACAGGTGGGAAAGTCAGAGCTTGAACTGAATGTGATCGGGTACATCATCGACCAAGATCCCGGCTCTATCCTATTTGTGCAGCCAACACTTGACGACGCCCGGAAGTTTTCACGGCTTCGCGTGGCGCCTATGATAAGAGACAGCAAACCGCTGAAAGCCAAAGTCAGCGACGTGAAGGCCAAAGACTCCGGCAACACGATCCTGCAAAAGTCTTTTCCCGGCGGTATGCTGACGATCACCGGATCGAACAGCGCCTCGGCTCTGGCCTCGACGCCGGCGCGCTACATTATCGGCGACGAGCGCGACCGCTGGGCGGCAAGCGCAGGAACCGAGGGCGATCCGTGGGCGCTCGCTGAGGCAAGGCAGGCGACCTTCTACAACGCGAAGGCCGTCGAGGTATCAACGCCGACGATCAAGGGAGCGTCGAACATTGAAAGCAGCTACTACCAAGGCACACAAGAACGCTGGTGCCATCTCTGCCCGGAGTGCGGCGAGTACGGCGAGATCCTATTCGACCGAATCCAATTCAAACACCGCACCGAGAAAATAAGAGGGAAAAAGACATACACGATAGACGGCCCGATCTCATGGATCTGCCCGCATTGCGGCGTCCTCTCTACCGAGGAAACCATGAGGCGGCAGCCGGCGAAGTGGATCCCGGAGAACCCGGAGGCATACAAAGCGGGCGTCCGCTCGTTTTGGCTTAACGCCTTCTCGTCCCCGTGGACTCCATGGGAGAAGATCGTGCTCAAATTCTTGCAAGCAAAGGACGATCCGCAGAAGCTCAAAGTCGTATTTAACACGCTACTCGGCGAGCTCTGGGAGGATCGCGGCGATCTGGCCGACGAGGACACCATGCTGGCAAGGCGTGAGGACTACGGCACAAACGCCGACGGCTCTCCCGTGGAGCTGCCGGAGGGCGTGCTGGTGCTCACCTGCGGGGTAGATACGCAGGACAACCGCCTCGAATACGAGGTAGTGGGGCACGGCTACTACGGCGAAACATGGGGCATAAAAAAGGGCTACATCATGGGGAAACCGGACGCCGACGAGGTATGGGAACAGCTCGACGACGTGATCGGCCACATTTACCATTTTCGTGACGGAAAGGGGCTCCGGATCTCGATCACCTGCGTGGACTCCGGCGGCCATTATACACAAGAGGTTTACGCTCGCTGCCGGCAGCGCAAAGACAAGCGCGTTTTTGCAATCAAGGGCAAGGGCGGCGACGGTGTGCCGTTTGTCACACCGCCGCACAAGATCCCGATCAAAGACAATAAGCGGATCACCTGCTGGCTCTACACCCTCGGCGTAGACGCTGGCAAAGAGACGATAATGTCAAGCCTCAAAGTGCAGGAACCGGGCGCGAAATACTGCCATTTCCCTGCGGGCGACGCCTACGGCTACGACGGCTACTACTTCGCCGGGCTGCTCTCCGAAAAGCTGGAGCTCACGCAGACACGGCGCGGCAATGTCTGGCGCTGGGTGAAGATACCCGGCCACGCCAGAAACGAGGCGCTCGACTGCCGAAACTACGCGCTCGCGGGGCTCAAAATCATAGATCCAGACATGGCAGCCGTGGAGAGACGACTCAAAAACCTGCCGGAAAAAGAGCGACCGGCAAAAGCACAGCCGCAGCGCCCAAAGAAGCAGGCGCCCGATCCCTTCGACGACTGGTAAGGAGGCAAGACCATGAAACGATCACCAAAAGCGATCCAGACAGAGCTCACGCGGACACGCGAACGCCTCGACCTCTATCTCAAACGGGAGGCCGATATGCTCGGCGACGGCGTACAGCTTTACACGATAGGCTCCAGAAACCTGCAACGCTACCAGACGACACTCTCGTCGGTGCAGGCAGAGATCGACAGACTCCAGAAGAAAGTCGATCAGCTGGAGGCAGAACTGGCGGGCGGTACAGCTCGCCGCGCGGTGGGAATTATCCCCCGCGACTGGTAATGGGTAAACGCCGGCGGCGGCCGGCTTTACTATATGCGGGCGCGGTGGAATTTGTGCTCCTTTATTTGCCGCGCCTGCCTCTATAAAAATAACAGAAGGAGGCGAGCACGACGTTCAAAGACCGCAAAACCGGGCTGATTTTGCCCGACTCTGTGCGACCTCAGAATAAGGGCTACGGAGAGGCCGGCGCCAGCTGGAAGAAAAAAGCCGTCAAGGGCTTCAACGCGCCGAGTGGATCCGCGCACGAGGACATAGACTTCAACAACTTCACGCTGCGGCAGAGAGCGCGTATGCTCTACATGGCCGCGCCGATCGCCACCTCGGCGATCAAGACGAACCGCACAAACGTGGTAGGCGTCGGGCTCCAGCTGAAAAGCAGGATAGACCGCGAGGCTCTGGGACTATCCCCGGAGGCGGCAGAAGCATGGCAGAAAGCAGCGGAGCGAGAGTTTGCGCTGTGGGCGCAGAACAAGCGAGCGTGTGACGCCACCGGCGTGAATACGTTCTACGGGCTCCAGCAGCTCGCGCTCGTCTCGTGGCTATTGTCAGGCGACTGTATCGCCGTAATCAAGCAATACAAGCCGAGCAAGCTCACGCCCTACGCGCTGCGCGTGCACATCATCGAGTCCGACAGAGTGGCGACGCCCGGCGGCTCTGGTATCGGTGCGGCGCTGCTGCTGACGACCGGGAAAAACCCTGACAACGGGAACACGATCTTCGACGGCGTGGAGGTTGACAAAAACGGCGCCGTCGTGGCCTATCATATCCGCAGCACATACCCCTATGAGCTCGGCAACCCTACGCCGACGACATGGGCGCGCGTGAAGGCGTACCAAGAACACACCGGGCTCCCTAACGTCGTGCACGTTATGGACTCAGAACGGCCGGATCAGTACCGCGGCGTCAGCTATCTGGCGCAGGTGATCGAGCCGCTGCTGCAAATGCGCAGATACACCGAGAGCGAGCTCATGGCTGCGGTGATCGAGTCGTTCTTCACGGCGTTTGTAAAGACGGAAGCGCCCACGGACGAAATGCCGTTCAACGAAACAGACGAACCGCCGGCAGAACCGCGAGGCCCTAACGACTACAACATGGGGCCGGGCACCGTCAACATTATGCAGCCCGGTGAGAGCGTGGAGTTTGCACAGCCGGCACGCCCGGCCGGAGGCTTCGGCAATTTCGTGAGCGCGATCAGTCAACAGATCGGCGCCGCTCTGGAGATCCCGGCTGATCTGCTGCTGAAATCGTTCAACGCCTCGTACTCTGCGAGCCGTGCGGCTCTGCTGGAGGCGTGGAAGTCGTTCAAAATGCGCCGGGAATGGCTGGCAGACGACTTCTGCCGCCCTATCTACGAAGTGTGGATGAGCGAGGCCGTGGCACGCGGGCGCATTTACGCGCCGGGCTTCTTTGCCGATCCGGTGATCCACGCCGCATACCTCGGCAGCGAATGGCTCGGCCCGTCGCAGGGGCAGCTCGATCCGGTGAAGGAGATCACCGCCGAGGTGCTGGCGTGCTCCGAAGGCTTTTCAACGCACGAGCAGAGCACGATCCGGCTCAACGGCGGCCAATGGGACGCAAATGTCGAGCAGCTGCGCCGCGAAAACGAAAAGCTCGGTGGCAAAGCGCCGGATCCGCACCAGAGCGGGCAGGGCGGCGATCAAGAGCCGCCCGAAGATACCGACGACAACCCGCACGATCCGCGGCAAGCAGAGGCAAGAGCCCGGCAAGCCGTGAGAGATCTCGTGCTGCGGGAGTCTATCAAAAAAGCATTTGAAGGAGGTTAAGGCATGAGGAAAAAATTTCTCATGGGCTCCGCTGCGCGTCAGCCTACTGCCGCTGCGCCGAAATTCTGGAACATGGCAGAAACCGGCGACGACTCGGCAGAGATCACACTCTACGGGGACGTTATGGCAAAGCAGCCGACAGACTGGTGGACAGGGCAGCCGGAACCGGGGCTTTACATCACGCCGGAGGGCTTTATGGACGATCTGGCAAAGATCAAGGACAAAGCCCACATCACCGTCAAGCTCAACAGCTGCGGCGGCGATCTCTACACCGGGATCGCTATCCACAATGCGCTGAAGGCCCTCAGCGGCGAGGTGAATGTCGTCGTCGAGGGTATCGCTGCAAGCGCGGCGAGCGTGATCATGTGCGCAGGCGACACCGTGACGGTGTTCCCCGGCTCTCTGATTATGATCCACGGCGTCAGCGTCGTGCTCTGGGACGCGCTCAACATTCAGGACATGAAGCAGCTGATCAAGGGCATGGACGCGAGCGAGCGCGCGGTGGCTGCGATCTACAACGCAAAGACCGGGATCGAGATCGACAAGCTCCGCGGCATGATGACCAAAGAGACGTGGCTCACCGGCGCGGAGGCGATCGAGAACGGCTTCGCCGACGAGCTGGCAGAGGGTGAGACTGCCGCAGAAATGAGCATGAGCGGCGACAGGAAGGTGCTGTTCGTGAACGGCATTCAGCACAACGTCGGAACCTTCCGCAATATACCGGGCACAATCCCGGTCAATAACAGCGCAAAACCGGAAAAGCCGGTAGCGAATAAGCCGTCCAAGGCGGCAAAACATGAAGGAGGAAAGCAGCACATGACACTCGAAGAACTCAGAGCACAGGAGCCGGAGCTCGTGGCTCAGATCGAGCAGGACGCGAGAAACACCGCGCAGTCTGCCGCAGTAACAGCGGAGCGCGAACGCCTCGCGGCCATTGACTCGATCGCGGCCTCGGTGCCGGATCAGCAGCTCGTCCACGACGCAAAGTACGGGGACAACCCCTGCACAGCGCAGGATCTCTGCTTCCGCGTTATGCAGCAGAGCGCAGCACAGGGGCAGAGCTTCCTCACGGCATACGCGCAGGACGGCAAAAACTCCGGCGCGGCAGACGTGAGCGCAGCGCCTAACGGTGGAGCGGCAAGCACACCGGAGGAACAGGACGCGGCAGAACTCGCCGTCGTTCTTAATGCGTACAACCAGACGAAGGGAGGCAGCAAGAAATGAGCACCAGACTTGACGAGACGATCGCAACAATGGGCGCCGACAATCTGATCAGCGACGTTTACCCGCCTGCTGACGTGTTCTCTGTGAAGATCCTCAAAGAGAGCGGCACGGCGACAACCTACAAGCGCGGCACCGTTCTGGCACTCGGCGAGGACGGGAAAATGGTGATCCTCGGCACAGCAGGAACGGCCGGCACATTCTCCGGAACCGGAGACGGCAGCACAAAGGCGTTTTCTCTGATCGCAAACGGCGTAAAGCCTGCAACAGTCACCGAGGTGAAGGTGGACGGCACAGCGCTGGAAACCGGCTTCGAGTACAACGCCGAAACCGGCTATCTGATCTTTGCAGAGGCGCCGGCAAATACTAAGACAATCGCGGTCAAGACCACGATTGGCGCGTACACCGCTAACGCTATTCTGGCCGAGGACGTGACCGTCGGCTCCGCAGCAGACGCCGCGGCGATCGCATACCGCACCGGACACTTCAACAGCAATGCGCTGATCGTGGCGTCCGGCTACACTATCACCGCAGCAGACAAAGAAGCGCTCCGCACCGCGGGGATCCTGCTCTCTGACGCTGTGAGCATTGCAAGCAACTAAGGAAGGAGGACAAGGCAATGGCTCTCAATTTTTTTGACACCCACACGCTGCTCGCCTCTGTGCAGCAGCTCGAACCGCTTCACACCTTCCTGCTCGACCGCTATTTCCCCACAAACTCGGCGACGGACGTTTTCGCCACCGACGACGTGCTCGTGGAATACAAGAAGGGCAGCAAGAAGGCCGCACCGTTTGTGGCGCCTCGTAAGGGCGGCATCACCATTCTGCGCGACGGCTACACCGTGAAGCGCTTCACCCCCTCGTATATCGCGCCTAAGCGCACGCTGACGATCGACGACCTCAACAAGAGGGGCTTCGGCGAGGCTCTGTACTCTCAGCTCACACCTCAGCAGAGGCAGGCCGTGCTCATGCTTCGCGATCTCGACGAGCTCCGCACAATGAACGAACGCCGCAAGGAGGCAATGGCCGCCGAGGTGATCTTCACGAACGGCTGCGTCATGGACGAATATGTGGACGACCTGCACACCTTCGAGGAAAAAGAGGTGCGCTTTTACGACGGGCCTCAGAACCCGGCCGTCTACACCCCCTCGGCGTACTGGAGTACGACAGAGGCAAGCGGAAAGCAGATCCTCAGTGACGTGGCGGCCATGATCGCCATGCTGACAAGGCGCGGGCTCCCTGCCACAGAGGTGCTGGTGGCTCCCGACGTCGCAGACGTGATCCTCGCGAACGAGTGGATCCTCAAACTGCTTGACAACAGGCACTACGAGATCGGCGGCGTGGATCCTGCCGTTCTGCCGTCCGGTGCGTCGAAGATCTGCCGCCTCAACATCAAGGGCCGCATGATCGACTTCCTCAGTTACGAGGACACATACACCGAGATCGACGGCACGGTCAAGTCCTTCATTCCGCAGGGCATGATCGCCGTGTGCGCTCCCTCGGCAGGCCGCACCATTTACGGCGCAGTCACTCAGCTGGAACAGGCAGACGGAGAGTTTCACACCTATGCCGGCGTGAATGTGCCGAAGTATCTCAGCGACGCGAGAAGCAACGTCCGCGAGCTGATCCTCACGTCTGCGCCTCTCTGTATGCCTAACAACGAAAACCCGTTTATCACAGCTCGCGTGATCGCTGCTACTTAATCGGCGACAGAAAGGAGCGAAGATATGGCAAAAATCAAAGTGATCCGCGGCGGCTGCGGCATTTCGTACAAAGACGAGCACGGAGCTGATCGTCACGCTCTGAGGACAGCCGAGGACGGCCCCTTCGAGTGCGACGAGCAGCAGGCCTCGCGCCTCGTTTCTCTCGGCGTCGCCGAGTATGCAGACGAACAGCAGGCGGCGGCCCCTGCAATCGCAGAGGCAACACCGGAGGGCGAGGAACCGATCGCCGGCACGCTGGATCCGGATCAGCTCAAAGACATGAGCCTCAATCAGCTGAAAGAACTCGCGGCAGATATGGGGGCAGACGTTAAGGGCTGCAAGTCGAAGGGCGACTACATCAACGCGATCACGGCGCTGGAGGTAGAAGCAGGCGACGAGGACGACGACCTGCCGGATCTCGGCGCTGCTGATCCGGAGTAAGGAGGGCAGCAGCATGATCAAAATTATCAAAGGCAGCTACGGGCTGAAAGTGGGCGGCACAGTCAAGGCCATGGGGCCGGGCTCTGATCCGTTCACACTCTCAGAGGCCCGCGAGGCTGAGCTGGTAGCTCTCGGCGTGGCTGAGAAAGTGGAAACAGCAGAGAGCGACTACGCAGGCAAGACAATGGCAGAACTCCGCACAGAGGCAGCTAAACGCGGCGTAGACGTTAAGCAGGCCAAGAGCAAGCGCGAAGTGATCAACGCGCTGGAGTCCAGCGGCACAAAGCAGCAGGACAACGGCGAGAGCGCCGAGAGCGACGAGGGCGCAGAGTAAGCGGTGAACTTCAAGGATCAGATCCGGAAGGATCTCACAAGCGTTTTCTTGAACCTCGGCGAATTTGCAGAGCTTCACAGGATCGAAGGCAAACAGGTGGCCGCCGTTATTGACGACGACGAGCTGCGCGAGCTCAAAAAGGGGCAGATCCTCGACATGACGGAGGCTGATATGCTGATTTTAGCAAAAGCCGACGACCTGCCGCGGGATCTGGATCCGGGGCGGCTGCTGAATGTTGACGGCCGCGAAATGCTCATAGTTAAAGCCGGCGAGGACATGGGGCTCGCGGAAGTCGCTCTACGCCAGAACCGCAGCGCATAAGGAGGGTGATCGCTATGCTGGTATCACAGATCGACAGCGTGGTGAAATGGCTCGCCTCTAATGTGTGCGGCAAGATCACGCTAAAGGTGCCGGACGACTACAAAAACGACGCAGACTATCCCGTCGAAATGGTGCACCCTGCGGCTTTTCCGCTCTATGTACCGGGCAAGGAAAGGCTGCCGCCTAATGTGCCGGCGCCTATCCCCTCTATCTGCGTGCAGCTTATGGAGGGAAACGACGACCTCACAAAGAGCCGCCGATCGCTCCAGATCCGGCTCTGCCTTGCGTGCTGGAACCCCGGCGAACACGGGGACGCTACTTTTCAAGCGCGGGAAAATCCGGCGGCGCTGGGCGGGTATTCTTATTACCTGCTGAGCGACAAAAGCGAGCAGAGCTATGTCAGAAATATGGACGGCTGGAAGGACTCGCTCACCTTCGCGGATCTCGTGCTCAGAGAGCTGGAGAACGCGGAGTACATCGCCGGTCTGAGGCTCGTCAAAGAGGACGGGATCAAATTCGGGCTTTTCACAGAGGACGGGAATATCTGGGACTACTACCCGTACTGGCATAACTGGATCAGCTTCACGCTGGAGGCCGGGATCACGCCGAAGAACCCGAAGATCTACGAGAATTTACTTTAACAAGGAGGAAAAACAATGGCCTACAAACACGGAGCCTACGGTGAAATCACCGAAAGCAAGGTAGAAAGAGCAACACAGGCCGACGTCGTAGCCGGCTACATCGGCACAGCGCCGGTCAATCTGATCCGCGGCTGGGCGAGCCTCGATCTCGTCAATGTGCCGATCAAGATCAACAATATGGGAGACGCGCAGAGCAAGCTCGGCTACGCTTCCGACTGGAGCAAGTTTACACTCTGCGAGGCCTTCGCTCAGCATTTTGACAACACCGTCCAGAATATCGGCCCGATCTACGTCGTCAATGTTCTGGATCCTGCTGTTCACAGGAAGGCGACAGCGACAACCAAGTCTCTGACACTCGCGAACAAGCGCGTCGAGTTTGAGAGCACAACAATCATTCTCGACACCTTCGCGATCGCGGACAAGGTGGAGGGCGTCGATTATACTCTCTCATACAATTTCGCAAAGGGCACCGTCACGCTGACATGGATCGGCTCGAACACTCCGACGACCGTCTCCGCAACCTTCAACGAGGTGGATCCCTCGGCGGTGGCTGCCGCTGACATTATCGGCTCGCAGAGCGCGGACGGCGTTTACAAGGGACTTTTCGCGTTTAAGCTGCTGTATCAGTATTTTGGCGCAGTCCTCAACATTCTGGCAGCGCCCGGCTGGAGCGAGATCCCGGAAGTCTACACCGCAATGGTGGCGACCGTCACAAAGCTGAACGGACATTGGGACGGCTTCGCGCTGGCAGACATTCCGATCGAGGATCAGAAGTCTGAGGAAGTGGACGTAACAAGCCACGCCGCGACTCTGACAGACGCGAACCTCATTCTCAGCACCGTGGAAGTTTACAACGGCACCACAAAGGGAGCGCTCACAACGGACTACACGCTCGGCTATGCCAGCAACACGCTGACCGTCACACTCGTGAACGCCGGCGCACTTTACAGCGCCACAAAGCTGACGATCAAGTACAAAGCCAAGGTGCCGACAATTTCCGCGGCAATTACATGGAAAGCCGCGAACGGCTATACAGCCGAAAACTCCAAGGTTTTCTGGCCGCAGGTTAAGGACGGCAGCGGCAGAGTGTTCCACCTCTCCACCGCGGCTGCTGCGACTATGCTCGCGACAGATCTCGGCAATCAGAGCGTGCCGTTTGAGTCTCCCTCGAACAAGGAGATCATGGCAACGGCTCAGTATTTCGGAGCTGCAAGCACAAACCGCGGCTTTGATCAGGACACCGCGAACAGCCTCAACGAGCAGGGCATTACGACCGCTTGCTTCTGGGCGTCCCGCTGGGTGCTCTGGGGCCCGCACACCGCCGCCTATGCCTTCAACGGTAACATGGACGCCCGCGCGGTGTTCGACGTCAATATTCGTATGCTTATGCACATCACGAACGGCTTCCAGCTGGATCACGGTACCGAGATTGATCAGCCTATGACTCCGCAGGACAGAGACGCGATCCTCAGCGCCGAGCGCGAGAGACTGGACACGCTGAAAGGTATCGGCGCTCTGATCGGCGAGCCCGTCGTGGAGTTTGTGGAGGCGGAGAACCCGGTCAGCAACATGGTGAACGGCGACTTCACATGGCACTTTGACGTCACCAACACGCCGCCCTTCAAGTCTGCAACCGGCCGCGTAACCTACACGGACGAAGGTTTTCAGGCGTATTTTGAAGGCGAATAAGGAAGGAGGAACAAACAATGGGAAAGTGGCAGGATATTAAGGGCCCCGTCGTGGCTGATACCGTCTACTCCAGCAATGTGCTGGTAGCGAGAGACGTCAGCTTTACGCTGCCCGGTATCGAATTTCTGACCGCAGACGTGCAGGCCATGGGCAACATGACCGTGCCTCTCGTCGGCCTTCTGGAGAACATGGAGCTCTCGATCACAAAGGTGGGGATCGACGACGGCCTCAAAAAGCTGAATAAGCTCGAAAAGCAGAACCTCGAATTTCGCTGGGTGCAGAACGTCGTCAAGTCCGACGGCACTCAGACCGTGGAGGGCTGCAAGGCGTTTGTGCGCACTCTGCCCGCGGCGACTCCGGAGATCGGCGTCGAAGTCGGCAGCGCGCCGGAGGAAGAAATGACCTACAACGTGACAAGGCTCCAGATCTACGTCAACGGCCGCGAATTTTTGACCGTGGACAGACTCGCCGGCATTCTCAGAGTGGACGGCAAGGACTACATGAGCAAGATCAACAGCCTGCTTTAAGCACCGGCACACCGAAGGACTGCCGCCGCCGGATTATGGGGGCGGCGTCCTTCTTGTATTATCTGAAAATCTGAAAGGAGTAACCCCACATGGAAAAGCTGACACTCAAAAAGCCTATTATGGTGAACGGCGAAGAAGTCAAGGAGCTGACATACGACGCGAACGAGATCGACGGCGTGCTTTTTGCGACAGCGGAGAGCAAGAAGAAGGCGGCAGCCGGCCAGAATTTGTCGATCAGCCCGGCCGCGGAGTTTGACTATGGCCTGCACCTCTACCTCGGCTACGCTGCCATTATCGCGGTGAACCCGTCGATCGACTGGAGCGACCTCGAAAGAGTGAAAGGCCGCGACATTATGGAGATCATGAAAATCGGCCGAAGTTTTATGCTCGGCTCGGACGAGGCTTCACAGGAAAGCGACTCCGCCGAGCCTATCGAGACTACGGCAGGATCTACCACACCAGCCAAGCCGACCTCCAAAAAAAGCGAATAACCGACTTTATACTGGAGTACGCAGAAGCGGCCGAAGATCTGGCGGAAGAACACAAACGGGCGCAGCAGCGGGCAAAGGCTCCATTTATGAAGAAACACGGCAGACACTAAGGAGGTGAGCGCGCGTGTCGAAAACTCTTGAAACCTCGGTCGAGATCTCCGGCGTCCTCAGTCCGTCGCTGCAATCCGCGATCCAGAAGGCCGTCGAAGGCTTCAACAATATGAGCAAGGAGGCGCTGCAAGCAGCTGGAGCGGGCGAAAAGCTGGCGGCACAAATCAAGGCAGAGGAAACCGTTCTCCGCAGCCTCGAAAGAGGCTACGCCGATTATGTCGTAGCCGGGCAGGAAGGAACGCAGGAAGCCCAGCAGCTCGCACAGCAGATCCAGACGCTCAGCAAGGAGCTGGACGGGAACAAGGGACAACTGCAAGCAGCAGAAGCAGCAGCCGAAAAGCTCGCCAGCGGTATGGGTAAGACCGAAACCGAGTCCGACAAGCTGAGAAACACCATTTCACAGCAAGAGAGCACGCTCCAGCAACTCAAAGAGCGATACGTCGCGCTCCAACTCTCCGAAGGCGACACCACGGACGAGTCCCGCGAGCTCGCACAGCAGATCGACAAGCTCAGCACAGAGCTGAGCGAGAACCGGCAGAGGCTCTCTGACGCAGAGCGAGCAGCCGACGAGCTCGACAACTCTCTCGAAGAAGTGGACGACTCTGCAAAGCTGGCAGAGGAAGGCTTCACCGTATTCAAGGCAACACTCGCAAACCTCGCAGCCGACGCGATCCGCGCAGCTATCACAGGTATCAAGGAACTGGCGCAAAACGTGGTGGAGCTCGGCAAAGAGTTTTCGAGAACCATGTCAGAGGTGGCGGCGCTCTCCGGAGCGACCGGCGCCGAGTTTGAAAAGCTGGAAGCGACCGCCCGCGAATACGGATCCACGACCGTTTTCAGCGCCTCACAATCCGCAGAGGCTCTAAAGTACATGGCACTCGCCGGCTGGGACGTGGAGCAGTCCACGAGCGCGCTCGGCGGTGTGCTCAATCTGGCGGCAGCGTCCGGCATGGATCTGGCCGCTGCGTCGGATATGGTAACCGACTATATGAGCGCCTTCTCTCTGGAGGCTGACAAGTCGGCATACTTCGCCGATCTTCTCGCATACGCGCAGGCGCACAGCAACACAACAGCCGAGCAGCTGGGTGAAGCGTACCGGAACTGCGCCGCAAACCTTAACGCAGCAGGGCAAGACGTCGAAACCGTCACCTCTATGCTGGAGGCTATGGCAAATCAAGGCCTAAAGGGCACAAAGTCCGGCACGGCTTTGGCTGCTATTATGCGAGACATAACAAACGCAATGGACGACGGCAAGATCTCGATCGGAGAGACTTCGATCGCCGTCACCGACGCCGAGGGCAACTACCGGGATCTGACCGATATTATCCGGGACGTATCAAACGCCGTGGACGGTATGGGAACGGCAGAACGCGCGGCGGCTCTGAGTGCGACCTTCACGGCCGACTCTACAAAGGGCATGAACTTGATCCTCAATGAAGGGATCGACAATATCGCGGGATATGAGGAAGCGCTGCGAGGCTCGTCTGGAGCAGCTGAGGAAATGGCCAAGATCATGAACGACAACCTCAGCGGCGACATGGCTCAGATGAACAGCGCGTGGGAAGAATTGCAGCTGAAACTATACGACAAGGTGGAGCCCGCGCTCCGCTCCGTCGTGCAGTACATCACAAGCGGAGTGATCCCCGCCGTGGAATGGATCACAAATCACCTGCCGGAAGTCGGCGTGGTGATCTCCGGTATCGGCGCCGCTATTGTAGCGGTGAAATGGAAATCCGTTTTGAATTTGATAACTAAAGCGAAGGGTGCGATCAAGGGCATAACAGCCGCACTCGGAGGCGTTTCCGCTCCGGCTCTGGCCGTGATCGCCGCCGTAACTGCCGTCGCCCTCGCTTTTATGAACCTCTGGAGAAATAACGAGGAATTTCGGAACAAGATCACGGCGATCTGGGACGGTATCAAGTCAAAGTTTGACGCCTTCGGGCAAGGTATCGTGGACAGATTGAACGAGCTCGGCTTCGAGTTTACGGACATAACCGAGGTGCTGAAAGCCGTGTGGGACGGCTTTTGCGAAGTGCTCGCGCCGATTTTTGAGGGGGCATTTCAAGCAATCAGCGTATGGCTGGGGGCCGCTCTCGATATTCTGACGGGGCTTTTCGATGTATTCGCCGGCATTTTCACAGGCGACTGGGATCGAGTCTGGAGCGGCGTCAAGGAGATTTTCGGCGGATACTGGGATCTGATAACCGGGTATTTCTCGACCGCACTCGACACGCTCAAAGGCGTGGCAGACGTTTTCCTCGGCTGGTTTGGCACGAGCTGGGACGAGCTTTGGAGCAATGCGCCCGGCCCCGTGAGCGAGGCGTGGGACACCATAACCAGCTTTTTGAGCTCGTCGTGGGAAACGATAAAGCAGGTAAGCACAGACGCGGCGGGCAAGATCTCGGAGTTTATGACGGGAACCTTCGCGCCGGCAGCGATCGCAGCGTGGGAAAAGATCAAGGCGGTGGCCGAGGTAGTCGCCGACTTTTTCAAAGGAACCGTGCTGCCAGATATGCAACAGATCGGCCGCTCGATCGGTGAGGCTCTGAGGGCCGGCTGGGAGCTGGCCAAAGCTGCGTGGGACTTTGCAAAGCCGTATTTTGCAGCGCTTTGGAGTGCGATCAAGGCCGTGTGGGACTTTGCCGTCCCGTTCTTTGCAGCCGTCTGGGAAGGTATCAAGGGAGCATTTAAGCCTCTGGTATCTATCCTCGGCAGTTATTTCCGCAATGCGTGGGAAGTGATCAAAGCCGTTTGGAACGTGGCCGCATCGTATTTCAAGACCATTTTCGACACGATCGCCGGGATCTTCTCGGCCGTCAAGTCGGTGCTCCGCGGGGACTTCTCCGGGGCGTGGGACGCGATCAAGGGCGTTTTCTCCAGCTGGGGCTCGTTCTTCGGCACTCTCTGGAACTCGCTCAAATCTATTTTCGGAGCAGTCGGCAGCTTCATGAAAGACGCATTTTCCGGCGCGTGGGAGGCCGTCAAGGCAATTTGGCGACCGGTGGCAGCGTGGTTTGACTCTGCCGTCCTGCAACCTCTCCGGGCGTTTTTCAGCGGCGACAGTCTGATCGCCGTCTATTTCAGAACCGCGTGGGACAACGTGAAGCAGGTGTGGGGCGTCGCCGTCTCATTCTTCACTACATTATGGGACACAATCGCCGGGATCTTCTCGGCCGTCAAGTCGGTGCTCCACGGCGACTTCTCCGGAGCGTGGGAGGCCGTCAAGGGCATTTTTGCGAGCTGGGGCTCGTTCTTCTCCGGACTGTTCGACGCAGCGGTGAACATCTTCGCAAATATCGGCGAATTTATCGGGGCTGCCTTCTCGAAAGCGTGGGAGGGAGTCAAGAGCATTTGGAGCACGGCGGCCGGGTGGTTTGAGTCCGGCGTGCTGGAGCCGATTTGTGCATTTTTCGGCGGTGACAGCGTGATCGCTGCGTATTTCAGAACAGCGTGGGAAAACGTGAAGGAGGTGTGGGGCGTCGCTGCCTCGTACTTCCAGACCGTGTTCGACACGATCGCCGGGATCTTCTCGGCCGTCAAGTCGGTGCTCCGCGGGGACTTCTCCGGGGCGTGGGACGCGATCAAGGGCGTTTTCTCTAGCTGGGGCTCGTTCTTCTCCGGGCTCTGGGACTCTGTAAAGAACATTTTCAGCAACACCACGAGCTTCTTCGGAACCGTATTCTCGAAGGCGTGGGAGGGCGTCAAAAACATTTGGAGCGCAGCGGCCGGGTGGTTTGACTCTGCCGTCCTGCAACCTCTCCGGACGTTTTTCAGCGGCGACAGCGTGATCGCTCAGTATTTCAGAACGGCGTGGGAGAACATCAAAACCGTTTGGAATGTGGCAGCCTCGTATTTCAAGACCATTTTCGACACGATCGCCGGGATCTTCTCGGCCGTCAAGTCGGTGCTCCACGGCGACTTCTCCGGAGCGTGGGAGGCAGTCAAGGGCATTTTTGCGAGCTGGGGCTCGTTCTTCTCCGGGCTCTGGGACTCTGTAAAGAGCATTTTCAGCAACACCGTGGGCTTCTTTGGCTCGCTTTTTGGTGCAGCATGGGACGCAATCAAGGGGATCTGGCAATCGGTGGCGGCGTGGTTTGACTCCACGATCGTGCGGCCGGTGGCCGGCTTCTTCGCCGGACTGTGGGACGGCATAAGCAGCGCGGCCTCTACCGCGTGGGCTGCCGTTTCCGGCGTCTGGAGCGCAGCGACGGCGTGGTTTAACGACACGATCGTCGAGCCGATCCGGACGACATTCACGGCTCTGTGGGACTCTCTGACAGCGATCGCCTCGGCGGCGTGGGAGAAGATCAAGAACGTGGTACAGTTTGGCGTCATGCTCGTTAAGGAAATTTTGAGCGCAGCCTTCCAGATCATAACGCTGCCGTTTAGGTTTATCTGGGAGAACTGCAAGGACACCGTGATCGCGATCTGGGAGAACATCACCGGAGCGATCTCCGGCTTTGTTGACAAAATCAAGACCACGATCTCCGAAAAGCTGGAGGCGGCGAAGGCAATCGTCACCGCCGTGACGACTACGATCAAGAACGTGGCGAGCGCCGCGTGGAACGCGATCAGCTCGACCGCTTCGACAGTCTGGGAGGCTATCAAGACCACGATCTCGGACAAAATCACAGCGGCAAAGGATAAGATCGACGCCGTGACGACTACGATCAAGAATGTGGCCGGCGCTGCGTGGGACTTTGTGAGCTCCAAGACGTCAGCGGCGTGGGAGGCTATCAAGACCGCGATCTCCGACAAAATAACAGCCGCAAAGGATAAGATCGACGCCGTGACCGGCACGATCAAGAACGTGGCCGGCGCTGCGTGGGACTTTGTAAGCTCCAAGACGTCGGCAGCGTGGGAGGCTATCAAGAGCGCGATCAGCTCGAAGATCGACGCGGCAAAGCAGAAGATCAGCGCCGTGACGACCACGATCAAGAGCGTGGCGAGCGCTGCGTGGGACTTTGTGAGCTCCAAGACGTCAGCAGCGTGGGAGACTATCAAGACCGCAATCTCCGACAAAATCACAGCGGCAAAGGACAAGATCGACGCCGTATTGAACGCCGTTAAGAGCGTGATCGGCGCTGCGTGGGACTTTGTAAGCTCCAAGACGTCGGCAGCGTGGGAGGCTATCAAGAGCGCGATCAGCTCGAAGATCGACGCGGCAAAGCAGAAGATCAGCGCCGTGACCGGCACGATCAAGAGCATGGCGAGCTCCGCGTGGGACGCCGTAAGCTCTAAAACCTCGGCAGCGTGGGAAACCGTCAAGAGCACAATCGGCTCGAAGATTGACACAGCAAAGCAGGCATTTTCAACGGCCAGCGGCGCGATCCAGAGCACGGCGAGCTCCGTCTGGAACTCTATCAGCTCGACCGCCTCGACGACGTGGGAGTCTATCAGAGGGCACATCAGCGGCAAGATCGACGCAGCAAAGCAGACATTTTCAACGGCCAGCGGCGCGATCCAGAGCACGGCGAGCTCCGTCTGGAACTC
>CAMVJF010000002.1 GCA_947167725.1 uncultured Clostridia bacterium
TAATTTTGATAACCAGGATAATAAGCAACTACTGAATGAACACCAGCATCAAAATCACTTAAAGATAAATTCAATAAAGCAGTAGCGTTTTCTAAAGTGATGTTATAAGCAATACTATCAATATAAACAGTCACATTGCCTTTTGCTTCCTCTGGAGTAATATTAACCTGAATAATAACACGATCATCAACAATACCAGTAGTTAAATTAAGAGTAGTATTATATAACTTCCAATCAGCGATTAAAACTGCACCTTTATACACAAGATTACTATACCTAGAAGTATCAGTAATATTAGAAGTTAAAACATTACTTCCCTGAACAACAACTAACTCATAGGCTTCATAATGACCACCAGTGTAATTAGCAACATAACCCACCTTAGGATTTAAAATATGTCAGGAAAGCGAATCTTTCCCGCGCCCCGACCCGGGGGGGATCGTCCGCCGGCGGAGCGCATCGCCCGCCGCGGTAAGCCGACCGCTCGCGCGATCGTGCATCGCGTTGTGGCTGGCCTGGCTGAGCGCGATGAGATTCCACCGCTCGTAAGCGTACTCCGGGTAGTCCTCGACGGGCCAGATGTGGTGCACATGGCTGGCCGCCTCGCGCCGCCCGAAGCGCTTCGCGTACTCACAGCGGTACTCGCTCTCGCGCAGGACGCGCGCCCGCAGCCGCTGCCAGCGCCGGTTGCGCTCGGAGTAATCGAAGCCCATAAACGACAAAAAGCCAGAGCCGGGATCAGTCCTGGGACTGAACCGGGCTCTGGCTTAGGAAGCTCTGGCCTCTCGCGATATCGATGAGCAGCTCGCGCCGACACTTGCGGCACCAGACAGGGAGCCGCTCGGCCTCGGTGCCTGGCGCGATCCGCACGAGCTTGCCGCCGCAGAACGGGCAGCAGGCGAAACCGCCTTTTCTTGGCAATATTCTAACACGATTCTCCGGAGTTTGCAAGACATCAGCCCCCTGTTCCTGAAAATAATATAGTTATCGAGACGCGAAAATTTATAAAAGGTCAGCGCCTGCGTTTGGCTCTGGGCCGTCCCTTGGGATGGAGGCCGCGGATCTCGACGTACTTGAGGTACTGTCCGATGCCGAACTCGTTGCGCTCGTGCCAGTCCTCGCAGAGCAGGACGCCTTTGGGCGGCTGCAGCGTGGTGTCGTCCGGGACCGGGAAGGTCTCGACCTCGGGTTTGGCTGCGTTGCGGGTGTTGTGCCAGGCGTGGGCGCCGGCGCGGTCGAGCGGTTCCTTGACCATGTAGGCGGCGAGCTGGGCGTAGCTGTTGTCCTTATCGATCCGGATCGGCTCAATGTCGACGCGCCCGTAGGGCCAGCAGCGCTGCAGCGTGTCGTAGTCGCTGCCGGATCTGGCCTGGATGCAGGCGTGCACGTGCCAGCGCCGGTCGGTCAGGAAGTCGTCGTCCTCGTGCTTGTGTTCGGCGCGCCAGAAGATGACGGGCGCGTTCTTGCCGTAGGCACGGACGATCCGCCGCCGGAAGGCCTTGACGCAGGCCTCGACGCCCTTCTCGTCCTTCGGGAGATCCTCGTCCCGAAAGGTGAACGTGCACCAGTGATCCCGCGGGAGGATGTTGGCGGCGAGCTCGAGCTCCAGCTTGTCGCGCAGGTACTTGGCGTTCATGCGCTTCTGCGCCTCGCTGGAGAGCCGCCGCTTGGCGCTGCGGGCCCTGGGCTCGTCGTAGCGCGAGCCCCGCGGATAGAGCGCGACCTTGACCAGCGGCCCGGCCGCGATGATCTTTTTGGTTTTCATGGGCAGAGCCCTCCGAGGATTCCGGCCTCGCAGGGCTCTGATCTCATTTCGTTTTGTCGTCGGGCCTCACCGCGCATCGGCAGCGGTTGGGCCAGTTGAGGCAGCGCTCGGGGCACTCGTCGCGCATCCAGCAGTCGGCGCAGCAGAGCGCCTTGCCGACGGCGCGGCAGAGGTAGATCCGGCAGATCCGTGTCTGCTTCATCAGAATTTGAATCCCTCGCGGATCGTCCCTCCGGGGAAACTCGCCTCGGCGCGGTACCAGCGGTGCGCCTCGTTGACGTAGGTGATCCGGCCGCTGACGCGCACGGTGAGGCCGAGGATGTACTCGGTCTTGTCGGTGTTGTGGGTGAACGCGGTCGGCGTCCAGTCGTACGGCTTGCCGACCTCGGGGACGTCTTTCATTTTGGACCCGCCCCCTCCGATTTGTCAAGGCAAGAATCCTTGACATTCTCGCCGATCAGCGCGTACATCTCGCTGCGGAGAGCGGCAACACGGTTGTCGATGTAGGACTTCAGCCGTTCGTTTCGGCTCTGCTTAAACCATTTCGTTTTGAACCATCGCAGGCTCTTTTCCCAGTCCTCCCGGCTGTAATCAGCCGATAGCCACCATTCCTCGTCGTGAAGAAGTTTCGCCAGGTCTGACATTAGATCCGCTATTTCCGGGTCTGCTTCCCTGCCAGCCATGTCCTCGACCTTGATGTAAAAATAATCGAAGTATCCTCCGCTCATGTTCCTCTCTCCTCCTGTTTCACGCGGATGCGCCGCAGCTCGTCCATGTAGGCCGCGCCGTAGGCCCGGTCGAACTCGACGAAGTTCTCCTCCCCGACGATCTTCCGGATCAGGGCGTCGCGCTTACCCTTGGCGTAGTCGATGTGCTTATCGCCGTTCTGCTCGGCGTCGTCGACGTAGAGCCCGGCGAGCTCCTCCATGGCCTCGTGGTAGGCCGCCGAGAACGCTGCCGCCCGTCCCGGCCCCATGCCGAGGGCCTCGTGCGCGGCGATCAGCGCGGCGTCGAAGCCCAGCATGATCCGGGCCTGGGTCTGCTCGGCCACAAGCTTCCGGGCGATCCTCTCGGCGAGGATCAGGGTCTGATTCTTCCGGCTCATTTCTTTCCTCCCCGTGGGGTGATCGTGCAGGCGGTGAGGCGCTTGGAAAGCGCTTCGGCGATCTGGAGATCCTGCTCGTCGGCGATCAGCCGCAGCGAGGCGGCGAAGCTGTCGACGACGGCGAGGATCATATCGATTTTCATGTCTCGCCCTCCGTATCCGGCAGCGGCCACCAGCCGACGACCAGCATGCCCTTCATGATCGGCCGCCCGGTGAAGTACCAGGTCTGCCCATCCCAGTCAAAGCGGAACTCCTTCGGCGGTTCGTCCTCCGGGTCGAGGTTCCCCTTCATCCGGCAGAAGTACCGGCCCGGCCTGGGCGGCGTGCCGGTGAGCCAGCGCGGCTCCGGCGCGCCGTCGTCCTGCGTCGCAGCAGCCCCTTCCCCCGCGGGCCGCACAGCCTCCGTCCGCCCGAGCAGGTAGTCGGTGGAGCAGCCGAGCAGGTCGGCCAGGTCGATCAGGCAATCGTCGAGAAACTCGATCGCGTAGTGCTGCACGTCCTTCTCCTCGCCGGAGACGAAGCGCAGGATCTGCTGCACGTCCCCATCGCTCTCCCAGAGCTGGTCCAGCACGCCCTCCAGGTTCCGCCCGTTCTCCTCTGCCGCCCGGCCGATCCGGGCCCAGATCGCGGCGCTCTCCTCGTCGTGCTCCTTGCGGGCGCGCTCGGCCGCGGCCTGCCGCATTTCAAGATCCGTCTGCCGCTGCCGTTTGAGGCGGTCGGTCTCGGTGATCGCCTGGGCGCGCTCGGCCTCGCACTTGATGCAGGCCCACTCGCACGTCCCGATCTCCTGGCAGCCGATGCAGCAGCGTCCCCGGTAGCAGTTCTCCCGGACGCCCTCGAAGTGCGTGAGCTTCTGCGCGTAGTCGAAGCGGCTCTCCGCGTAGGTGCAGGGGCAGCCGACGCTGGACTTTTTGCACTTGATGGTGCAGAGCTTGCGGTGCAGGTCCCCGAGTTTCTCAACGTACTCGGCCGTGAGCGCCTCGGGCTTGTAGCCGAGGTGCAGGTGGTTGACCCAGATATTCTTTTGCAGCGCCTTGTCCAGCCGGGAGAAGGCATAGGCGACGCTCTCGTTGATCTTGCCCTGGTCGAAGGCGGAGAGGATGTACTCGTGGCAGCGGTGCCCGATGGCGTCCAGCCGCCCGATCTTGCTCTTGGTGAGGTTCACGGCCTCGGCCACGTGGTCGCGCATCCGGCCGGTAAACTGCACGCCCTGGGCCTGCAGCTCATAGAGCGCCTTGCGCGTCTCCTCGATCTCCCGGCGCTTCTCGGCGTCGCTGCGCTCGCGCGTGCAGGAGTTGGCGTAGATGAGCCGCAGCCGCCGCATGGCGTCGCTCGCCTCGCCGTACTCCACGATACAGGGCACTCCGCTGTCGAACATCGGGTTCCCGCCGTCGCGGATCAGCAGGCAGGCGGCCCGCCTCCGGTGGCCGGAGACGACGGTGTAGCGCTCGCCGTTCGGCCGGACCCGGATGGGATCCAGCAGGCCCACGGTCTCGATGTTCCCGGCGAGCTCGTCGAGCCCGTCGAGCGAGTAGAAGTTCTCCGGGTCCGGGTCGATCGCCTCCAGCGGCAGCCGGACGATCTGCTCCTCCCCGGTGTTTAAATCGGGCACGCCCTTCAGCGCTGCCGCAAGGTCAAAGCCCCCGCCGCTCACGGGGCCGAGCTCCTGCACCTTGCGCATCTGTTTTTCCTGTCGTTCCGTCATGCCTGCTCGCCCCCTTCCCTGTCATTGCGAGGCAGCGCGCACACTGCCGTGGCAATCCGTTCTCCCTTCCGCGGCCGTCCAGGCCGTCTCTTGCCCGTCTCCACGTCATGGCCCCGCAGCGGCTTCCCCGCCGCAGCGTCCTCCCCGCTGTCATTGCGAGCCAGCCCGCAGGCTGGTGTGGCAATCCGTTCTCTCCGCTCCTGTCCCACGATCCAGCTCGCGAGCGCCCGGTAGTCCCGGCAGGGCGCCGAGCGCGGGGAGCAGACGATCAGCGGCTGCTGGTGGTAGGTCATGTCGTCCACCCGGTCGGAGCGCCGGATCCGCGGCAGCACCTTGAGGCCCGCCGATCGCAGCGCGCTCTCGGCCCGCTGGATGGTCTCGGACCGGTACCACATGACCGGCAGCACGCCCAGCAGCTGCAGCTTTGGGTTGAGGCGCCGCATGTTGGCGATCTGCCGCATCAGGTTGGTCATGCCTTCGAGCGCGAAGGCGTCGAGCTTGACCGGGATCAGCACCGCGTCGGCCGCGATCAGGGCAGCCGAGCTCGCCGCGTTGAAGGCCGGCGGGCAGTCGATCAGGCAGTAATCGAAGGGCTCGCCGTAGATCACCGTCGCGAGCTTCTCGTTCCTCTCGTCCCCCTTGACGGCAGCGGCGATCTTCTCGCGCTGCTCCAGCGCCTTGCGCAGCTCGCGCAGACAGGTCACGTCGGCCCGCCCGTCCCCGGCCTTGCTGAGGTCCAGGTCCATCAGGTCAGGGCTGCCGGCGATCAGGCTCACGCCGGGCACGTTGGTGGTCTGCAGCGCCAGCGGCTTCTCGTCGCTGAGCTCCCGCCGCAGCATGGCGGCGACGCCGACGCGCTCCCGGTCCCCGCCGAGGAAGCTCGTGGCGTTGCCCTGGCTGTCCGCGTCGATCACGAGGACGCGCTTTCCGAACTCACGCGCGAGGATGGCCGCGAGATTGACGGCGGTCGTCGTCTTGGCGACGCCGCCCTTCTGGTTGCAGATGCAAATGGTTTTCATGTCTTTCTCTCTCTTTCTTTTCCGTTCTGTCATTGCGAGCCAGTGCTCACACTGGCGTGGGGTCTGCCCTTTAGGGTACAATCCGTTCCCCTTTAGGGTACAATCCGTTATTTTACTCGACCTTGCGGGTCAGTTCCTCGAGCTCCTCCCGGCTCAGCGTGTCCGGGATATTGATCGGGCGGCAGCCGCGCAGGAAGATGAGCACGCGCCCCTCCTGCCGCACGACGCCGACCAGCGCGTGCCGGTCGACCGTGACGACGCCCTCGATCGTGATCGGGTCCTTCATGCCTCTGTTTCACCTCCGTTCCGTCTCTCGAGTTTTCGGCGTTTCTCCTCAGCCGGGAACCAGCCGCAGTGAACGCACTCCGGCGGGATCCCGCCGTATGCTGCCGGCAGACGGCAGACCACGCCGTGCCGCCGAAACAGGCAGCCGTCCGCCTCCGGCGCTTTTTTGATAAACAAATCCATCATCTCCTCAGAACGGCAGCCCCTCCTCGCCGCCTTCCATCTCCCGGAAGGCGCTCTCCTGGGCGTCGCGTTTTTCCTGCGCCCGGCGTTCCTTCTCCCGGCGCTCGGCGCGTTTCTCGTCCATTTTGGCGGTCCGCTCGGCGCTCCCGTTCGGCAGCGCCATGTAGCGGAAGGTCAGCCGCGGGCCGTCGAAGCTCAGGAGCATCCGGGCCTGGCCGACGTCCTTGTTTTTGTCCATGACCAGCACGCGGTTTGATGCGTAATCATCCGGATCGCTCAGGTCGAGCAGCAAAACGACGTCGGCGTCGTTGGCGAGCTGCTGGCTCTCGCGCAGGTTCTCCTTGCGCAGCGGCGGGCGGCGGCCCTTGCTGTCGCGCTGCGGCAGCGTCACCTGGCTCAGGGCGAACACGGTCACGCCGAGCTGCTGGGCGAGCGTGTGCAGCGCCATCGAGATCGCGCGGACCTGCAGCGCCGGGCTCTCGCCCTCGGCGCTGATCAGCTGCACGTAGTCAATGAAGATCACGTCCAGCCGCTTGGATAAGGTCCGGGCGCGGATGTCCGCCGCGGTGAAGCCCGCCGCCTGGAAAAACTCCAGCGGCAGCTCCCAGCTCTTCTCGACGAGATCCGCCGTTCGGCGCAGCTCCTCCCGGGTCAGGCGATGGGCCTGGATGCTGCTCATCCGTGTCTCCGTCTGCTGGGCGAAAATGCGGCGCGCGAGCAGACGGTCCTGCGTCTCGAGCGAGAAAAAGCCGACGCGCTTGCCGCTTTGGGCAAGCGCCCAGGCCATCTGCAGGGCGAGCGCCGTCTTGCCGACCGAGTTGTAGGCGCCGAGGATCACGTACTGGCCGGCCTGCACGCGCGCGGCTTTGGTGAGCTCCGGGATCCCCAGCTCGAGATACTCGTCCGGCTCGGCGCTGAGATCTTCCAGGAAGGTCTCGGCCAGCTCCCGCCAGCTCCGGCTCTCCTCGCGCCGCGTGTCCGCGCTCAGATCCGCCGCCCGGCTGATCAGCGCCCGCGCCTCGTCCAGCGTCCGGCAGGCGCCGAGCGCGAGCCCGGCGGCCTGCAGGGCGCGCAGCTGCGCCTTTTGCCGCACGATCGCGGCGTACTCGGCTACGTTCGCGGCCGTCGGCGTCGAGCGCATGAGCTGCGCCGCCACCGTGCCGTATTCGTCCGAGGCCCCGGCCGCCGCCCCGATCGTCACGGGGTCGACCGGCTTCTTTTCCAGCCACAGTCCCCGGGCCGCCTCATAGAGATGCCGCAGCGTCGTATCCGCGAAGTCCTCCGGCCGAAGATCCTGCACGAGGCCCGGCAGCACGCCGTCCGGGTCGATCAGCAGCGAGCCGATCACCGCGGCCTCGGCCTGCGGGAAGCTCAGATCCATGGGATGTTCTGCCCCCTCTCCGCGGTCTCCTCATACGGCTGCGCCTCCCACGGGTCCGGCATATCGTCGGCGTCCTGCCAGCGCGCGCCGTTGAGGTAGGTCGCGGCCATCGGGATGCCGACGCCCCGCTGCCACTCCGGCGTGGCGCGCTGCCTGAGCAGCGCCCGGCCGATCCGGGCGATCAGCTCGTCGTCCGGCTGCAGCCGGTCCCAGGCGTCCATGGCGGCCTGCTTGTTCTCGTTGCGTGTCCGGCCGCCCTCGCCCGGGATCTTCCGGTACCAGGTCCAGAACGCGGCGAAGCGCTCCGGCTTCCAGTCCGGTGCCTCCCGGGGAGCGTGTTTGCGACTTCCGCAAACACGTGTATTAGATTTATTGTTAATTTTCTTATAAGGTGTCGGGGCCTCAGTTTGGAAAGTTTTTTCCAAACTGCCGGAAAATTTCTTCCGAACTGCGGACCCAGTTTGGAAAATATTTTCCAAACTGGACGGCGCCCCCGCGAGGGGATTGATCCCCGCGTAGATCCGCCGCTCGACGGTCGCGTTGTGCTCCCCCGCCTCGCGCTCGATGCGGATATAGCCGGTGTCGGCCAGGGCCTTCAGCAGCGAGCGGATCGTCCGCTCGGTCATTTGGTAGAGCCCGGCGAAATAGGCGTCGTCCGCGAAGCAGTAGCCGGTCTTTCCGGTGAGGCTGGAGATCTCCGCATAGAGGAGCTTGGCGTTGGCGGGGATCCGATCGTCGTACCGGATCCCCGCGGGCAATATCGCCCAGTATCCCGGCTGCGCCGGGAGCTTGTCGTCGGTCATAATCTCATCTCATTCCATACAGCGGTTTGAGCTTGCGGATCGTGCTGCCGCCGTAGGCGCTCTCCGTCAGGCGGATGAAGTCCTCCGGCGTCATGCTGCCGCGCTCCACGTCGATCCCGTGATCCCGGGCAAACTGCCGCCGCCCCATCTCGCAGGAGCCGGTCAGCCGGTGGTGCCAGGCGAAGAAGTCCGTGTTCGGGAAGGTCTTGCCGGGCGCGTGGGCCTTGCGGAAGGCGTCCAGGCGCTCGCTCTCCGGCATATCGTCAAAGAGCTTCTCCAGCAGGGCCTCCCGGGCCGCGTGCAGCGTCTCGCCGTGGGCGAACTTGTTGTCCTGCTTCACCACGAAGCAGGGTGTGAGTGTCAGATCTTTGTTCAGGATGCATCCGCGGGCGACGTCGCCGCGGATCTTCCGCAGGATCGTCGCCACGCCGTCGACTTGATAGACGGCATCGCCGTTGAATTGCGTTAAGCCGTAGCCGTAGCCGTAGCCGTAGCCGTAGCCGGAGCCGTAGCCGTAGCCGGAGCCGGAGCCGGAGCCGGAGCCGGAGCCGGAGCCGTCGCCGGAGCCGTCGCCGGATCCGTAGCCGGAGCCGTAGCCGTCGCCGGAGCCGTCGCCGTCGCCGTAGCCGGAGCCGTAGCCGTCGCCGGAGCCGGAGCCGTCGCCGGAGCTAACGCTTAAAAAGCGCTTTACGTCCTCTTCCATTCCTTCACCCCGCCGATACTGGCGATCGCCTGCTCGCTGCAGGGGATGATCTCGATCACCTGGGTCACGGTCATCTGCGGCACCGTCACCGTGAACTTGCAGTTCTCCGGCGCCTTGGTGCCCTCGGTTGCGAGTTGGGAGAGCGACGCGGCTCCGTCCCAGTACCATATCCGCCGCGCGTCGCGCAGCTGCGCCGTCTGGCCGTCCAGGCTTTCCACGCGGGCAAAGAACACGCCCGCCCCGTAGCATCTCACGATGCAAAACTGATTTTCGTACATGGATATCCTCCTTTATTTCTCCGGCCGCAGCCGGGTATTCACGTTTCGCTGCTGCAGAGCTTATTCGCGAGGTCGATGGCCATGTAGCAGCGCTTCCGGCCGACCTCGTAGCGCGGCACGTCCTCCAGAAACTCGCGGGTCGCCTTGGGGCAGAGGCCCAGGTACTTCCCGGCGGCCTTGGTGGTGATCAGGTTGCCGCACTGGCTGCGGATGTCGTTCACGATCTCTTTTTTCGTTGCCATGTCGTCCTCCCTTGTCATTGCGAACCGTCGCGCACGACGGTGTGGCAATCCGTCTCCTATCTCTCGCAGTAGTCGATCTGCATGGCCGCCTGGATCAGCGGGTGCAGATCCCGCACGATCGCCTTGAAGCGCGGTTCCTCCTCCGGATCCACGCGCCCGTCCGCCGCGATCCGCAGCAGCGCGTCGCCGTGGTGCTTCTCGTCGAAGTCCTGGATCGCCGCGAGCAGCTGCACCACGGCCTGCGCCAGCGGCAGCCGCTGTACCTCCGGGATCACCTGGGCCGCGACGTAACTCTTGCGCCGCAGGTGCCAGGTCCCGAGGATCTGCATCCCGGAGAAGTCCGCCATGCTCAGCACGATGTCGTCCTCCGGCAGGATCTCGCCGCTCTCATATTTCCGCACGGCGCTCTCGCTCACGCCGAGGATCTCCGCCCAGCGCGCCTGCGTCAGACCGGCAGCGCGCCTGGCGTTGCAATAGATGTTTCGCCCGTTTTCGTCCATGTATCAGGCCTCCTTTATCGCCTATAATCGGAGTATCAGATCCCCCGTCTCGCATCGGAGCCCAGCGCAGCGGGTCCGATGCAAGGAGGGTGGTGGCAGCGTGGAGAGTCGAACTCCGCGGCGCTCATGCCCCTGCGCCGCCTGCTGGCTTGGCGTCCAGCGTCACCGCTCCGGCGGGTCCGCTGCCGTATTCTGTCATCCTGAGCGAGGCCGCAGGCCGAGTCGAAGGATCTCCCGGCCGGCAGCTCCTCATCCCAGCAGCTCCATCTGCATGGCGAGCAGGATCATAAAAACGGGGATCGCCAGCATCGTCGCCACGATCATCGAGCCGAAGATCCAGAATTTCAGATCCTTGCGGCACATGGGCGCGTCAAAGCTCATAAACAGCACCAGGCCGTAAAGCCCGAGCCACAGCAGAAAGCCCGTCACGCGCTCCCCTCCTCCGGCGCCGTCTTGTCATTGCGAACCAGTCCGCAGACTGGTGTGGCAATCCGTCCCTCCGTCTCTTCCGGTGCCTCGTACAGCTCGTCGATCGAGCAGCACAGCAGCCCGGCGAGATCCGGGAGCACCCGGGCCGAGGGCCAGCTCGTCCCGGTCTCCCACATGCCGACGGTCGCGCGCTCGACGCCCAGCGCCTCGGCCATCTCGGCCTGCGTCATGCCCGCCCGCTTGCGCCGCGGCTGCAGGCCCTCCAGTTTCGTCCTCTTTGTCATGCAATCCCCTTTCCGTAGGGGCGGCTATCAGCCGCCCGCCTCCCATTGGATCTCCTTCCACCCGAGGCTGTCGCAGAACCACAGCCGCCCGTCCGGCGTCTCGACGATATCGCTCACGCTCATGCTGTGCCCGGTGAAGTCCTCGGGTACCGGCGGCACGTTCCCCTTCCCCTCGGCCCGGTTGAAAAGCAGAAACAGCCAGTCGAGGCTCGGCTCCTGCTCGGTCACGTAGGAGTAAAGGTGCACCCATGCCGCCCGCGGTAACTGCGGAAGCTCGCCGCGGCAATCCGGATGCTCCCGCAGGATCTGATCCAGCGAGCTGAAAGCATACGCCCGGAAGATCTTCTCGTCGTTGTTCCGGACCTGGTAGATCTTATAGACGTTCATCCCAGCGCCTCCCCTCTGTCATTCCGAGCCAGTGTGCGCACTGGCGTGGGAATCCGTTCCGACCTCCACGGCGTCCACCAGCAAATAGGGCGATTCGCTCGCCCGCGTCCGGATCTGGATCCGCCAGACCTTCTTTTCGGCGTGCTCGATCTGCAGCCGCCCGCCGCTCGGGAGCTTCAAGGGCTCCTGATCCTTCCGGGTGAGATAGATATCGGCCGTCGTGGCCTTCCAGAGCTCCTGCAGCGTCATGCGCGCCCCTCCTCTCTGTCATCCTGAGCGCAGCGAAGGATCTCCCCGTCGCTCCACCAAGCCTCCTCGTCCTCCACCTCATTGGCCAGGATCCGCAGCATGCTGATCACATAGTCCAAAAGTCCGATCATGTCCGCGCCCCCTCTCAGAACACGAAGTCCGTGTGGACCTCGGCCGTGCCCTTGAGATAGGCGAAGCGGTTGGCGTCGTCGAAGCGGACGCACTCGTACTTGCCCTGGCTGCGGTCGTACTCGCCGCGGATCCAGACCTGGGACTCGTTCGGCTCAGCCAGCGCCTTGCGCGTGAAAAAGTCGCCCTTCTTGAGCTCTTTCAGTTTCATCGTCGTGCTCCTTTCTCTCTCTTTGTTGGAAACTCTGTTGACGATGTGGGAAATGCCACGCTTTGTGGCGTGTGCATATAATAAGCCCCGTTCTGTTGCTTTGTCAAGCAGATTTGCATTTATGCGCCACGATTTGTTGCATCTGCTGAAAAAGCGATTCGAGTATTGTATAATTTGACAAGCCCATTGTTGAGGTGAAACGAAATGAACCGGATAAAGCAACTGCGGCAAGGTAACGGGTGGCTGCAAGCCGATCTTGCAAAAAAACTGCAGACAAGCCGTCAGGCCATCGGCAACTATGAGACCGGCGAGCGTTCGCCGGACGTCGAGACCATCCTTAAGCTCTGTGAGATCTTCGGCTGTTCCGCCGATTACCTCCTCGGCCGCTCCGCCCTTCCCTCGCCGGAGCTCAGCGAGGAGGAGACGGAGCTGCTCCTCGCCTTCCGCCGGGCGGACGATCGCTCTCGGGAGATGGTGCGGCTTGCCCTGGCCCCTTTCATCGGCGCGGCTATCACCGCCGAGTCGGCAAAATAGAGTTTTTGTATTGAGAAGGGAGCCGCTTATGACAGC
The DNA here is from genome assembly GCA_947167725.1 of uncultured Clostridia bacterium. Classification (GTDB taxonomy): domain Bacteria; phylum Bacillota; class Clostridia; order Oscillospirales; family Oscillospiraceae; genus Limivicinus. The sequence goes on from CAMVJF010000002.1 coordinate 12,229, forward strand.
CTTTCACAAAAAGAGCTTAGTTTATCTTTGTCTGCTCGCCTTGTGTTTGTTCTTCGCGGCTTGCTCGTCTCAAAGTGAGGAGGGATGGACGCGTTTGAACGCGGCGGATAAAACGGTTCCAATAACGCCGCCTCCCGGCGCTGTGTTGGAATCGCCCTCTCTCGAGGCGGCCGAGCCGGACCCGCTTGAGCCGGTCCTCCTCGCCTGCGACCTGGCGTTCAAGCAGGCCATAGATGGTCAGTATGCTGTTGACCTGGATGAAGAGGCGAAAAGTGCACTTTTCTACGTGTGGCAGGACGACATCAACGGGTACGCGCTGGACGCTGCCATGGTAAACAAAGCCGATTATGAGACATGGCAGGGGATCAAAAAAGCGCTTTGCAGCCTGAGCACAACGATTCAGAAAAAGTTTGATGAAGCGGACGAGGGCCGCTACACTGTCGAGCTGCATCTTGTCGATCCTTATGATTTTGAGCTCTTGCTCGCCAGTATTTCCGAGGGCGCTGTGACGTTTGATATCGTCGACGAGACGCCAGCGGGGCAAAAAGTGTCGACGGCTTTATATGGTGAAGACGCTTATCACGCAAGAGAACCGCGGACGCTTGGCGAACAGAACGCGTTAAAAACCGCTCTTTCCTACTTATCGGTGTCCGCTTTCTCGAAAACCGGCCTGATTTCTCAGCTTGAGTTTGAAGGGTATACGCACAGCGAGGCGGTTTTTGCTGCGGAGTCCTGCGGGGCTGATTGGGACGAACAAGCGGCAAAATCTGCCGCAAGCTATCTTCGGATCTCGAGCTTTTCTCGTCAGGGCTTGATCGAACAGCTTCAGTTTGAGGGCTTCACCTATGAACAGGCTCTGTATGGTGTCGTTAAAAACGGGTATTAAGTGCCCAAATTAAACACGCCCGGCTCCTGCCGGGCGTGAGGTTTATCAAAATGCCGAACAAAGAGAAATATCCCTATATCCGAAAGTATTTCACCTTCGACGGCCAGGCTTACGAGGTCTACGGCAAATCCGAGGAGGAGGCCGTCGCAAAGAAGCTTCGCCGCCTGCAGGAGCTGGAAGCCGGTCGCATGGATTCCTCGAAAACCGTCCGCGACTGGGCGGAGGTCTGGTACCGCGAGTACATCCAGCCGCGCAAAATCACGGCCAAGAGCAAAAAGATGTACCGCGGCGTCCTGGATCGTGAGATCATCCCCGCCGTCGGCAAGCTCAAGCTCCGCCAGGTGACGGAGCTGCACCTGCAGCGGATCCTCAACCGTCACGCCGGCGAGAGCAGCTCCGGCGTGGAGAAGATCCGCATGGTCATCAAGGCCATGTTCAAACGGGCCTATTTGAGCCGCCTGCTGCCGTTCGACCCGTCCGAGGGGCTGGTACTGCCCGAGACGACCGAAAACGGCCACAGGAGCCTCACAGAGGCCGAGAGAGCCGCTCTGCTCGCCGTGGCGTCTTATCCCACCTTCGACGGCAAAGCTAACAGGAGCGGCTGCTGGCTGCTCCTCATGCTGCGCTGCGGCCTCCGCCCCGGCGAGACGGCCGCCCTCAAAACGGCCGACGTGGATCTCCCCGGCCGCACGCTGCACGTGCGTGCCGCGCGGGAATCCGGCAGCGGCCGCGAAAAGGCGCCCAAGACGACAGCCGGCGTCCGAGACGTGCCGATCCCGGAGGATCTCGTGCCCTGGCTCGAGCGGCAGCTCCTGGCCGATCCATCGCCCTGGCTGTTCACGCAGAAGGACAAAAAAACGCCCCTCAGCGAAACCTCGATGCGGCGCCGCTGGGAGACGGTGAAAAAGTACATGGATATTGAACTCGGAGCCAAAACCGAGCGCGTCAAGCTGCCGGGCGCCCGGCGGCACTCCCTGGTGATCACCGCGAGCGTGCTCGCCGAAGATCTCGACCTCTACGATCTCCGGCATACCTACTGCACGGATCTGGAGATCGCCGGCGTCCCGATCAACGTGGCCAAGGAGCTCATGGGCCACGCCGACATCGCCACCACCGCGAACATCTACACCCACGCCAGCACCGCCGCTCTCGATCAGGCCCGCGCCCTCATTAACGCCGCCGCTGCCCCAAAGCCGCCCGCCGAGGCGTCCGATCCCGCGGGAATCCACACGGGAAATGAGAATCCGACCGCCTGATTTTCCGCTCCGTCCCGCCGTTCTTTCGCTTTTCGGCCCGCGCCTTCGTAATCAGCAGGTCGTGTGTTCGAGTCACATTACCAGCTCCATACAAAAAGCCTTGGAATCCGGGATTTTCCCGTGATTTCAAGGCTTTTTTCGTTCTGCCCGCCCGAGTCTCGCCCGGTGGCTATATGTAATTTAATGCACTCGAATGCACAATCAGACCGGGAAATGGGCCGGGAAAAATCAGCCCGGATCCGCGTCTCCCGTCTCGCCGCTGTCCCCTTCCGGATCCTCTTGGGGTGTCTCCGGCTCGCGGGCGTGCTTGCCGGTGTATTCCGTAACGTAATCCAAAACCGGCGCCGCAGCGGTCGCGTCCGCGTCGAGCTTGTCCTTGTAATCCTTAAGCGATTTCTGCAGCCAGTGCGGGACCGGCGCGCCCAGGCGCCCGGCGTTTTCGATAATGCTGCCCAGCTCCGTGATGATGTACCAGAGCAGTACGACCGGCGTGATGATCGGCCCGATCTCGATCCCGATCGGCACGTGGCTGCCTTCGACAATCACATGCAGCGCGATGTCGCAGAGCGCGGCCACGAGCACCGCGAAAATCTCCCCCAGCTTGTGCCAAACGCCGTCACGGGCGACGTCGGAGCTCCACTCCCCCGCCCGTCGGGCTGCAGCCGTGCCGCTTGCGTAGTCGAGCAGGACGCAGGCCGCCCAGATGATGATCGCCCAGCCGAGCCAGCCCCAGAGGGCCGTGAGCGTGGCCAGGACGAGCGCGATCGCGCCCTTGATCTCCGTCGCTTTGTCAGGTGCTGTCATGTTAAATCTCCTTTCTTTAGCCCAGCAGAAGCCGGGTCCATGTCTCATCTCCGAGTATGCCATCCCGTAGAAGCCCGCGGTCGCCCTGGAAACGCACCAGCGCATTCCAGGTGTTATAGCCCAGATCTCCGTCCGTTCCGTCTGGTCCGCAGCTGTACCCATGCGCGATGAGCGCGCCCTGAGCGCTGCGGACCGCCCAGCCTTTGCTGCCGCGGGATAAGGTCGGCAGGCCGCGGATCACCGTCTCCTGCTGATCCGAGACCTTATTGCCGGAGTCGGCAAAATGGTCCGCGGCGGCAGCACGCTCCTGATACCGCAGCACGCAGCTCCAGGGGTAGTTGTAGTAGCTCTGCTGACAGATTTCCTTCCCCGTCTGATCCCCCGGCACGCCGCCGACGGTCTGGCCTCTCTCGTTGAGCCGGGCCGCGACGATCCGGCCCTCTGTCACGACCAGCGCCGTGTGGCTGGCTTCGTTGAGCAGCACGTCTCCCGGCTGCATCCCGCGCCCGGAGGCAAGGTCCACTTCCACCGTGACATCCCGGAACCCGCAGGCGAGAAACGCCTTGCGCATGTTCCCGGTATAGCTCGCCCCAGCCTCCCGCACGGAGACGCCGACGGCCTCCCATGCGGAGATGACGAGGGACGAGCAATCGTAGTCCGGCCCCCAGCGGTTCTGCTGGTCATAGCCGTGCGCAGGATTGTTCGCGATTGCCACGGCCCACGCGACTGCTCCCTGTGCCTTGCTCATGTCACGACCTCCCAGCCATACACGCCGGGCTCCCACACGTTCCCGTCCGTGATGGACTCATACACCGGCCCGTCCGCATCGGGATAATGCACCTTGTCACCCTTGCCATAAGCGTCCTGCGCTCCTGTGGGCTGTTTCCAGACGGGGATTTCTCCGGGACGCGCTACCTCCGTCCACAGCGCCGGGGTTCTGTCAGGTTCCCAATCGGCTTGGCTGGTGTGAGACTGGACACAGCGATAGAGCTTGCCGTTGTGCTGTACACGTTCATCGGTCACATAGGCGATGCCAGAGTACCAGCTTTTAAACAGCTCTACGCCGTCCAGCGCATCCGCGTCAGAGAGCGACGCTGCGGCGCGTTCGATCAGCGGACGCAAGGCCCTTGCTTTTTCTTGAGGTGTCATTCACTCACCCCCGTCAGAATGTCAAATGCCTCCGCTTTCGCGGCAAGCGCGTCCATGTCCTGCTCTTCAGGCGGCATGATGTCACCCTCGGTGTACTGCCGTCCAAACTCAGCCGGGTCACATGCCTCGGAGTATTCCACGCCGTCGCGCACGACATAACGCCCGGAATCGGAGTAGGTGCGGATGAAATCGCGTTCACCCACTTTAAAGTTTTCAGTTACGATCATTTCCGCGTTCTCCTTATGTGATTGGTGTTCCATCAGCGTACTGCGTTTCGTAGATACTGCCCTCGATGGGGAGAATCTGGTTGTTGGCATAGCCGAGGATGGTGCTCCAGTTGGTGGCTTGAGTGTACTCGGTGATTGTGGCCTGAGGGACATACAGCGTGCCGCCATCCCCGCTGGAACCGAACGCGCCATCAAGTCCACCACCAAGTGTTATGCAGTATGGCGCTCTTATAATTAGCGTTTTCAGGGCGCCGCATCTGCTAAAACCATTATTGTATATACGATCATAGGTACCGTTACCACCAAGCATATCCACAGCAGCGAGTGCTGGGTTGGAATAAATTCCATAGTTGGCAATAGACTTCAGTTGTTCACCTACAAGGACTTCAAGCACAGTACACTCGCTGACCGCATAGCCCGATAACTGTTTGGCAGCAGTTAAATGTACCGATGTAACTGCTACCCGTCCTCGAAGAGCACTCGATTTGATAACGCCATTCTCGCCGGAGTAATCGCTAACAAACGCGCCGCTCGGTTCATTTACATCGAGAATGTTTATTCCACCGCCCCCGCCTTGCACGTCCACCGTGATCTCCGCGTTGGCATACGCCGCCACGTCCTCGGTGGTCGTGCCGTTTTGGGCGATACTGATCTGCTTCGTGCCGGTGGGTGTGATGCCGGTCGGGATGGCCTGCACAGCGCTCACAAATCCAGCCGGGAAAGCCATCTGCGCGGATGTGCCGCCTTTGGTACGGATAGCGTTGGCAACGGAGGTAAGGTCGCTGTCGAGCTGGGTGCTGTCTACGAGTTTGTCAACTGCCATCAGTAGTTACCTCCCTGCCATGTCGCAAGCGTCTGCGCCGCCCACGCGCTGCCGTTCCACACGAGGAACGCCCCGGTCGCGGGGGAACTGGGTGCGGTGATCTTGCCGCTGTCGATCGCGTCCTGTGCCGCCGCCGTGCGATAGGTGGACGGGACGGACTGTAGAGCCGTATCCGCTTTGCCAAGGGAAGTCTGGACAGCGGAGGCGAGATCGGATTTCGGGATGCCGCCAGAGGGCTTGGAATAGGTTCCCGCGCCCACATCGGCAGCGTTAAGCATGACCGCGCCCGTTTTGTTGTTGACGCTCTGGACGGGAGCCGCAGCAGCAGCGCCAGAGGCATCGACGAATCCGCTGTCATTGGTCAGGTCGCTGGTTTTGGCCGGGATATCTGTATCAGACGGGAGCGCTCCGACATCGGACGCACTCAACACAACAGCGCCCGTTTTGCCGTTTACGGACTGCACAGGGACAGCAGGGATGTCAGACGGAGTAGCAAGACCCAACTGCGCAGCCGTCTGATTCCCGGTCAGCGTATGGCCGTTGATCGAGGGGCGGTTGGTCAGCAAATCGTAGTCGGTCGTGCCGCCCTGACCACCCGGAGCCGTCCACAGTTTGCCGTTCGCATCCACGCCGACAGGCTGCGTTTGTGCGCTCGTTTTCGCGTCCGGGTCAACCAGCGGGATCTCGTTTACCACATCGGTGACGATTTCGGCCTTATCTTCCTCGGTCAGCGTGTATGCCGGGCCTTTGATGTCGACAGGCTGGGGGTTGGGCAGATCTCCGTCATTCGTCCAGCTAATAATGCCAGCCGCGCTCACGCTGGGTGTGAAGGTCACGCCGTTCTCGCCGGGGTCGCCCTTCGGGCCTGATGCCAACTCGCCGAGGCTCATCCACCCGTTGTTCGGGTTGTAGGTGTAAACGGTGTAGGGGATCTCCGTGCCGACCAGGTAGCAGGTCCAGTCCTCCGCGGTGGCGGGGAGATCGGCCTCCGTGGCCACCAGGCCGGAAATCTCGAGCCCCGTGCCCGGGTCGCCCTTGATGCTGATCGCGGGCGGGTTCGGCAGCCCCGCGTTGTTGGTCCAGCTCAGGGTGCCGTCCTCGTCGACGGACGGCGTGTAGTACGGGCCATAGTAGCCCTCGAACATGCGGAAGATCTCCGCACAGCTGTTTCCGCAATTCATGGCAGTACCTCCTCCTCATTCGACGGCAGCACGGGGATGGGCCAGCAGCGCGAGCCCGGGGCGTCGTACTCGCTGCGATAGCAGCGGATCTGCATCAAAGCCGGGGCGCCCGCCATGAAGCCGAGCGTCTCCTCCTGGCTGAGCTGCACGATCACGAGCCCGTTCTGCAGCAGCAGCGCCGTCTTGTCCTTGGCTGCGATCACCTGCCCGCCCTGGGCAAAGGTGACGCGCAGGGCGGAGTAGCTCTCCGCCGGAAGCGGCGTCTGGATCGTGGCGGCAAAGCTCGCCCCTTTTATGATTGGCATCTCTGTCTCCTCCTCAATACCCGATTTTCCCGATGATGAGAAACGTCCCCGACATCCTGGCCACCAGCACGCGGTCTCCCGCGGCCAGGGCCTCGCCGGTGAGGACGTGCTTGTAGCGCTTCGTTGTCGTGCTCGCGCTCCCGTCGAGCGTGAGCGTCGCGCCCGCGCTTGTGACGCTGCCGACCGTCGCCAGGATGAGGCTCGTGCCGCTTTTGTCTCCCGGCGCCGGGAAGTCCAGAAACTCAGTCAAGATTGAGCACCACCTTTTCCATCGTGTGGGTCATCGTCCCGCCGACGCGCAGCTCCATCGTCCAGCTCCGCTCGATGCAGATTCCGGTGAATTCGCCGTAGTGCAGCGCCGTCACATCGCCGACGCCGAAGCCCGGCAGCAGCGCCGTCTGCACCGTCAGGGTCTCGCCGGAGATCAGGCTCTCCGTCCGCAGCCGGTTCGCGTAGGCCTGCAGTTCCTCCTGGGAGGCGATGTTGTCCACCCTCTCCAGCCGGCAGATCCGCCGCCCCCGCCGCGCTGTCGACAGCGGGCTCTGCGGGTTGTCGTTCACCGCCGTGGCGACCATCGGGCCGCTCTTGTCGGGGTTCGAGCAGGTCACGATAAACACGTTCGGCGCGGAGTAGACGTCGGTCTGCGCGTTGAAGGTGGGAAGTAGCAGGCTCTGAATGTCGCTGTCATTGAGGACGTGGTCGATGTTCTGCGCCGTCGGAATGCTCGCGGGCTCGACGATCGCGAGCCCCTCCGCGTTGAACCACAGCGCGTTGTAGTTGATCTCGCCGAGCAGCTCGTTGATGATGTCCAGGTAGCTGATCCCCGGCTCCCACCAGCCCCGCGCCTCTGCGAGCGTCGCGCTCGTCGGCGTGATCAGCGCGGTGGTGATCCCGGCCCGCGTCAGAAGATACTGCACAGGGGCGAGGTAGTTGGCTCCGGCGCTGTATGCGATGCTGTTCTCCACCCGGGTGTCGCGGACGACCCAGCCGCGGTCGTAGGCCTCGATGCTCACGCTGCGGCTGGTCTCGTCCTCCTGCTCCCGGACCGTCGCCGGGTAGAACACGCCCAGCGGGTGTGCCGTCCCGTCGATCCAGAGCTCGGGCCGGATCTGATCCGTCAGCCAGTTGGCGCCCTCCGGGATGGCGAACTCGCCGCTCAGGCTCGTTTTGATGTCGCCGGAGTCCGTCATCCGCAGCGTGGGCGCGCTCCCGTCGATAGGATAGAGCGCGGCGAAGTCCGCGCCGTTGCGGACCAGCACGAACCGGATCTCAAGCGTTCTCGTCATACGCCCCGTCCTCCCAATGGATGCGCTGTATCGTGAAGCTGTAGCTCGTGAAGAAGTCGCCGACCCGCTTCTCGAGGCTCGCCAGCAGGCCGACCACCACGTTGCTGCGCCTGCTCTTCACGATTACGACCTTGCCGCGCAGCTGTTCGAAGGCGTCCGCGTCGTTCTCGTTCTGGAAGGCGCACGCGTAGCTCCCGCTGCCGTCCTCAAAGGACGAGAGCTCCAGCAGTGGCAGCCTCGTCGCGGTGATGTGCCGCAGGCTGTGCGTAAGCGACCAGGAGAAGCTCTGCTCTCCCGCGCTGAACTCCGAAAGCCGCAGAGAGATCCACGGGCCTCCGTCGACGGCGGAGATCATGGTGGCGTTCTCCGGCAGCGCGGTGGTTCCCGTGACGGTCAGGGACTGCGAATACTCGCCCGGGTAATCCGCCAGCAGACGCCGCAGCACGTAGTAGCTGTGCGTCCCCAGCGAAAAGCGGTCGGTCCAGGTCATGGCGTCCGTCGTGCCGATCAGCACGCCGTCGCGATAGACGTAGAACCGGCTGCGGGAGGAGCCGCTCGGGATGCTCCACGTGAGCACCGCGTCCACGCCGAACTCCACGCTCAGCGTCGGCTTCCGCACGTCCGCCTTCGCCGTGATGCTGAAGTTCGTGCTCCCCTCCTCCGACCACAGCCCAAACTCGTTCTGCACCGCGACGCTCGCCGTGTGCTCCCCGTCGGGCAGATAGGTCTCGAGCTGGTAGCGCTTGGCTGTTCCGAAGAAGGTGCCGATCGTCTCGCCGTCCACGGCGATGCGGTAGGCCTGCTGTCCGCTGGCCGACCACGTGATGATGGCAAAGGGCACCGCCGTCACGCGGACGCTCGGCGCCGCCGGCGCCGCTACATTGACGAACGACACGGCGGAGCTGTACGGGCCGGCCACGTTGTCCTGGTTGTAGGCTCTCGCCCGCCAGTAGACCGTCCCCGGGCTGAAGGTGTTTGCCGGCGCGGTGTAGCTGGTGCCGGAGCCGGTGACCGTGGTCAGCGTCTGCCAGTCCGCGCCCTCCGCGTGGTACTGGATCTGCGTCTTGGTCGCCGCCGATCCGTAGTCGTTGCTGATCGTCCAGCGGAACGTGATGGTTTTCGAGCCGTCCGCAATGGCGCTGACCGGGCTCGAGGGATAGGCGTAGGTGGTCACGTCTGCCGTGTTGATCGAATAGACCGGCGTGCTCGACGTGGCTCCGGAGTCATCGGTCGCGCTCACATACCATTGGATCGTGCCGGCGGGGAAGGTTCCCGCCGGAATCGTCACGCTCTGCGTGCTCCCGCTGGCCGCGACGGCGGTGTAGGAGCTGGCGGTGCTGAGCTTCCAGTAGAACGTCGCGCTCCGCTGCGTGAAGTCTCCGGCGCAGTAGTAATCACCTGACCGCTGGAAGGTCCAGGCGAAGGTCTGCGCCGCGTTCCGGTTCACTCGGCCGCCCGTCGGGCTGTTCTGCTGGACGACCTTGCTGGAGACCGTGATGGAATCGTCGACAACGAAGGTTAAGACCGGCTTATAGTTGCTGCTGATATGCGAATACCACCCGACGACATCAGACGCGAGGAAGGAGTAATAGGTCGTGAACAGAACGCCGGACGCGTGGGCGAGGGTGTTGGCGTAGGCGCTCTGCTCAACGTCTCCGACGCGAAACGTCTGAACCGAAGAGCTTTCTTTGATGAGGTTGACTCTTTCGCTCGCCTGGGCGGTGACCGGTCGGGTGTTCCATGTGATCGCGTATGGGTCGTACGCGCTCAGCGCCCATGTCTGGCCGTAGTTTCTGAACTTTGAGTCTGCTGTAGAGAACATGCGCAGATAAACACCGACGAGCGCGTGGTATTTGTGTGCGCTGGGGAAGGCTCCGAGATGGAAAGCGACCTGGATCTGCGAGCTGTCGCTGGTCCATTTCCCGTCAAAGCTGGCGCTTGTTATCCGGTACGTGAGGTCCGGTTTGTCGGCGCGCACGACGTTCGTGGCGTCGATTGCCCGGCTGACTTCTACTTGTGCCATCCCTTACCCTCTCATTCTCGCCCGGACGCGGGCGCTGCGCGCGATCTCGATGATGTCGTTGAATTCCTTCACGGTGTTCGCGGGGATCGTGATGTTAAAGACGTCTCCGCCGAAGCCCCGGCTCTCCTGCGCGCTGAGGATCTGCGATCCCCGCGGCAGCGCCACCAGCTCCGGCCCGGCTTCCCCGACCCAGGTGAGCCCGCCGCGCCAGTTGTCGGTGCCCCCGGCGTTGTAGGGGTTTCCGGTGGTGTACCAGCCCGTCTCCCGATCGTAGTAGCGGTTGGTGCTCCGGTCGTAGCTGTACTGCCCGCGCCCGTAGTAGGACTCGTACTGCGCGAGCGTGCCGTTCTGCTGCATGTACACGCGCTGCCAGTTGCTGAGCTGGCCTCTGGTGCTGTTCCAGCCGAGCGCCGTGGAGAGCCGTCCGCTCCCCCAGTTCCAGGGCGCAAGGCCCGCGATCACGTTGAACGTGTCTGCCACCAGCGCGGCGAACTGAGCCAGAGCACCGAGGACCGTCTGCAAGGCGTTGAACCGCTGCGTCACGGCGGGCAGGGTACTCTCCGAGGCCTCCTGCATGCCGCCGAAAAGGCTGGATAGCGTGCGCAGCAGGCTCGCCATGCCCTCAATGATGCCGCTGCGGGCCAGCGCGTCGCCCGCCGTCTTGACCACGCGGGCGTAGAGCTCCATCGCGGCCTGTGAGGCCGGTGCGAACTCCACGGCGAGCTGTTTTTTCGTGGCGTCGATCTGCAGCTGCATCTCCTGGTAGGCGTCGTCGACCTCGCCGAGCTTCTTGAGCTGGCTCTCGTCCAGCACGTAGCCGGTCTGCTCGGCCTGCCGGGCGTACTGCCGCAGCGCCTCGCTCCCCTGCAGGATCAGCGGGTTGAGCTCCTGCGCGGATTTCCCCAGCAGCTCCATGGCCAGCGCGTCGCGCTGCGTGGTGTTCTCGATCCCGCCCAGCGCGTCGATCGTGTCGTAGAACACGGCCTCCGCGCTGCGCAGGTTGCCGTCGGTGTCCAAAATGGACACGCCGAGGGCCTGGAAGCTCTCGGCCAGCGCCTGGTTCCCGCCGTCGGCCTCGGCCATGTTCTTTGTGAGCTTTGTCAGCGTCCCGGTGATCGTGCCGTAGCTCACATCGATCAGGTTCTCGGCGTACTTGAGCTGCTGGATCGTCTGCGTGCTGAGGCCCGTCGTCATGGACTCGGTCAGCACCTCGTCCACCTCGGCCGCTGCCTCCACCGTCGTCCGGTGCAGGGCCTGCACGCCCTTGACCAGCAGGGCCACGCCGCCGACGGCCGCGCTCATCGCGGCGACCGTGCCGGCGGAGAGTCCCTTCATGCCGTTGAGCGCCTTGGTGGCGCCCTCCGGCAGCTTGATCCCGAGCTTCGACGCGAGATCCGCCACGGTATCGCCGAGGCCCTTCATCGCGTCGCCCTCGCCCTGCAGCGCCTCGTTGTTTTCGCGGATCGCCGCCTCAAGGTCATATTGTGCGGCCTCGGCGTTGTTCAGCTTGATCTGCCAATCCTGCGTCTGCTGGGCGCTCTCGCCGTACTGCTGCGCGGCGTTTTTGAGCGCGTCGCGCAGGGTCTGGACCTTGTCCCGCTGCTGCAGGAGCTGCCGCTCGAGGAGCTCGCCTTTTTTCGTCAGGAACTCGGTGCTTTCCGTGTTTCCTTTGTACTCGGCCTGGAGCTTGCGCATCTCCGAGCCGAGGACGGCGTTCCCCTTCTGCAGATCGCTGAGAGCCTGCTTGTATTGTTTTTCGCCGTCGAGCTCGACGCGAGCTTTTACGGTCCGTGTTGCCATTGGTTCAACCTCCCATGAGGTATTCGCTCAGGCTGCGCGGCGGCGCGGTCTCCTGCGCCGCCGGAGGCCCGAAGCGGGCCGCGTACAGGGCGTGCAGCCGGGCGGGCGTCATGCGCCGCCAGAAGCTCTGCTCGTCCATGTGCAGCTCAAAAAGCCAGATAGAGAGATAGCGGGCGAAGTCGATCTTCGCCCGCTTTGTCAGTTTCCCGAGTCGGCGGGCTCTGCGCTGCCCGGCGCTTCTCTGTTCCGCGTCGGCGAGAGCGACCGGAACAGCATGCCCACAAGGTCGAGCTCCATGAGCATCGCGTAGGAGATCCGCCGCTTGAGCTGCGCGCTCGTCCAGCGCTCGTCCCAGCCCTGCTCCTCGGCGTAGTCGTCGAGCATGGCCGCCAGCAGGTCCAGCGACGCCGTGCGGACCGGGAGCTGCGTCACGGCCTCGAAGTCGCCGTGCTTCTCCTCGATCGCCTCCAGCACCGCCATGTTGCAGCGGAGGATGTAGCGCTTGCCCTCCAGCTCGAAGGGCTTCTCCTCGAGCCGGATCATGCGAGCACCGCGGTGACCCAGGCGATCGCGGCCTCCTCATTGTCGGCGATGGCCACCTCCAGCATGTCCTGGTTGCTGGTGTCGTCCGCCAGGAATTCGCCGCTCGTGGTCGGCGTGTTGAACTGGATGTTGTCGCCGGCCGTCTGCAGCGTCATGCTGGGCGGGCCGAACAGGGCCTTTGCGATGTAGACGCAGGTGTACTTGAGCGTCCCGTCGACCATGTCGGGCGCGTAGAACGCGACCGAGACGTAGACGCTGTCCGTCTTGGCGCCCAGGACCAGCCCGGAGATCTCGCCGGTGGTCTGGCTGCCGCCCTCCGGGGTGTAGGTCACGCTGCGCGTCTTGGCGCGGCTGCCGAACATGAGCTGCTGCGTCGCGCTCGGGATATACTTCACGCCGAGCGAGATCGTGCCGCCTGTGGCCTTGCGCATGTACTCCGCGAGCGTGCTCTCGGCATAGAGCCGTCCCTCGGCGTAGCGCATTTCCAGGTTGGCCGTCATGGCGTCGCCGGCGCTCATGGGCGTGCCGTGCGTGACGGCGCCGTTGGAGGCTTCGTATTTGGCGACCTTGATCCCTCTGAGATCAAACTGAGGCATGTTGTTTCCTCCTTATCGGTTGAATTCTTTCTCGATCCAGTCGCCGAGGACATCGCCGCCGGCGTCTGCGATTTTCGCTTCGTTTTCGGTCATGGCCCGTCCCATGAAGGGCCGGGCCGGCTGCCCGCGCTTGCCGTACTCGTTGATGAAGGCGATCTCGGCGTTGCGCGTGCTTTTGGATCCGCGCCGTCGGCTTCCCGAGAACGTGATGTCCTGGTAGCCGCCGGCGGCGGTGAATTTGGGCTTTGTCGTGGTGATCTTGTCGAGGATGTGGACGCTGCTCTCCGGATCACGCACGCCCATGCTCTCGCCGCTGCGCTTGATCGCCGCGGCCGCGATGGCTGCCATGTCGTTGAGCGCCTTTCCCGTGACGCTCTGCGGCACGTCCTGGATCCGCCCGAATGCGGCGTTGAGCTCGTCCATGCCCTCGATGTCAAGTCTGGCCATAGACACCTCCGGCGTTCACGTACTCGCACTCCAGCACGTAGTGCTGGCCCTCGCTGTCGCTGGCGTTGGTGATGTTCGGCCAGGTGAAGCCGGCCTCGAACAGCGCCCGGCTCAGCTGCAGCTTCCCGGGGTTCGGGTTCTTCCCGTGCGGCAGGTAGTAGTGGACCTGCGTGGGGTAGCGCGCGGCCGCCGGCCTGCGCTCGGCGTAGACCTCCGGGACCGTGTAGGCGTTCCAGACGACGTATTCGAGAGCCTGGCCCTGGTACTCGTTCGGCGCGCATTCCGGGAAAAGCGGCGCGATCGCGGCCTTCGCGGCCGCGTCCACGTTTTTCATCGGATCACCTCCGAGAGGATCAGCGTCACATAGTCGAAACCGGAGACGAAGGACCGGAGCACGCGGTAGAACCGCCCGCCGAAGCAGACGTAGCGCTCGCCCTGGTAGTCCGCCTGCCAGAGCTCTACGGAGGCCGAGGCCTGCTGCCCGGCCTTCATCGAGTTGTAAAACTCGCTCTGGCTGACGCCCTCCTCGAAGGTACACAGCACGCTGCGCGTGCAGGGCCTTGTCGGGAGCTGGTAGCCTTCCTCGTCCTGGCTTTTATCAAACGCCACAAGGCCGATTTCGTCGCTCCAGGGCGTGTGCAGCTCGTTGCGCATGTCTCAGCCCTCCCCTGCCGCCTTGCGGGAAAACAGGCGGTTGTTGAGTGCGTAGCGCAGCATCCTGGGCATGCCCTCGCCGCTCGTCCGGCTGCGCCAGAGGTAGGCGGCGTACATCACGACGAGATCCCGGTCCTGCTCGGTGTCCTCCAACGTGATCCCCTCCTCCTCGATCCGGGCCTGCGCGGTCCGGATCTTGGAGAGAAGGCGCTGCGAGAATGCCTCGGACGTGATCCCGAGATCGACGCGGAGCGCCTTGAGCAGCAGTTCCTCGTTCATGTCTCAGCCTCCTTTCTCCTTGAAGTAAAGCGCCTCGTCGAAAAGCGAGACGCCGACGTGCCCGAGCCGGATCCGGCTGTCGCACCAGATCGTCTCGCCCAGCTCCGTGCACCGCATGCAGAAGCTGAGGTCCTCTCCGAAGCCCAGGACGGGGGAGAAGGGCAGCTTGAAGCGCTTGCGCACCTTCCGCAGAATCTCGGTCTCCATCATCACGGCGCCGAAGCCGCAGGCGGCGACGGGGAAGATCTGGCCCTTCGGCCAGTCTTCGTATTTTTGCGCCCGCGGAATCGGCTCCTCTCTGCTCCGGTCGAGGCCGACCTCGCGGTAGATGATCGGCCGAACCGGCCTCTTGCGGGAGAAGTACAGTCCGGAGACGCAGCTGCGTCCCTCGTCTAAGTCGGCGCTGAGCTTATCAAACAGATCCGCCTGGAAGCTCATGTCGCTGTCCAGCCAGAGCACCCGGTCCCAGCCGCCGTCGATGGCCATGGAGGCGAGCATGTTCCGCCCGTCGTAGACCAGCGAGGCCTGGGAGAACGCATACTGCACCTGGCCGGAGGTTCTCATTCCGACAAGCGAGCGCACGAACTCGGTCTGGACCATGTCCATGCAGGGGATCGCGATCAGCGTCTTCATGTCTGTCTCCTTTCGCTCTCGGTCATCCTGAGCGCAAGCGAAGGATCTCCCGGTTTATCGGCGATCCTTCGCCCACGCCTTTCAGGCTCAGGTGGTGACGGTGACGGTGCAGCTCGCGCTCTGGCCGCCGGCGCTCACGGTGATGACGCTGGTGCCGGAGGCGACGCCGGTCACGACGCCGTTGGCGTCGACGGTGGCCTTCGCCGTGGTGGCGCTGGCCCAGGTCTCAGCCGCGGAGACGCCGAAGGGCATCAGGGTCGCGGGAAGCTGCAGCTTCCCGCCGACAGCGACGGACGCGGTGGCCGGGAGCACGATGCCGGCGACCGTGTTGGCCGCGTCGGGATCGAAGGCCACGGCGTTCGCGGTGGGAGCGCTGTCGCCGAGGCCGACGGCGATGAACGCCTCCGCGATGGCCGGAGCGCCGTCATAGCGGGCCACGCCCTTCATGACTGTCTGATCCTGCAGGAAGCGCACATGCTCGCTGGTGCCGAAGCGCGGGCCGCGGCGCTCCGCGAGAACGTAGAGCTCAAAGTAGCCGCCGATGATCACGTTGTCGGGGATGAAGTTGAGCACCTCGATGATGCCGCCGATGACGGGCATGGTGCCGTTCACGCCGCTGACGATCGCGCCGCCGGCGTCGATGCTCATGGCCTCAGCCACGACCTTGGTGTAGGTGACCTCGTTCATGACCCAGACCTTCTCGCCGCGGGCGTAGCGGCCCTTGGCGGCGCCGGACGCCAAAGCCAGGGCCTTGAAGAAATCCACGCCGGTCGCGGAGGCGGCGATGGTCTTGATGTTGCTGGTGTGCAGGTCGGCCCAGGGGCGGGCGGTGGCGGGATAGCCGGCGGGCTGCGCGGTCTGAGCCAGGCGGCTCACGATGCCCTGCGGCATGTTCTGGGCGCCGGCAGCGTTCCGGCCGTAGAGGATGGCCTTGTCCAGCGCGAGGCCGATGGCCTGCGCCAGAGCCTCCAGCAGCTCGGCAATCAGGTCGAGGTCGCTGTCCTCGATGTTGGCGTTGCAGACGGCGAAGTAGCCCGCGACCATGTAGCAATTGAACTCGAGATCATTGAAGCTAAGCGTCAGCTCGTTGAGGTTGGCGCAGCACTCGGTCCAGATGCCCTCGGGCACGACGCCCATGATCAGGTAGCGGCCGTCGCCGCGCACGGTGCGCACGGTGACGTGGCGGTAGAGCTTGGAGTAGTTGATCAGGTTCTCACGCAGCAGGCCCAGCATGACCTCGGGGATGGTCAGGCCGACGTTGGTGATGGCGCGCTTCTCTTTGATGCTGGTGCGGATCTCCTGCAGGTAGGCCTGGACGTCCTCGCGGGCGGCGAAAGCGTCGCGCTCCTGCGCGGACATCTTGCCGAAGAAACGGGCGCGGGTGATGGTGTTCATGGTAGATTCATCCTTTCTTTCGCCGGCCTTGGCCGGGTCGTTATGTTTGGGAGTGGTATCCTGACGGGCCTCCTCCGCGGCGAGCTGCTCCTGCAGCTCAGAGATCTCGCTCTCCAGCGCGTTCACGCTGTTGCGGTGCTCCTGCAGCTCCGCGTCGAAGGCGGTGATCTCCGCCTCCAGGGCGCTGCGGTCCTCGGCCGGCGTTTTGTCCGTGACCTCGTCGATCGCGGCGGCGTACTCGGCCTCGCGCTTCTCAAAATCGGCGTCCTTTTCACGCAGGGCGTCCAGCGTTTTGGTCCTGTCGTCGATCTTGCGGCGCAGGAACAGGGCTTTCAGTGCCATTTCTCAATGACTCCTTTCATTCGCATTTTCCAGGCTTCGGCGGCCCGGGCTTTGTGGGCGTCTCTCTCGGCGGATCTCGCCGCCACGCCCGTCTCCGAATAGGCGGGGAACGTGCAGACGCTGACTTCATAGAGAGGGTCCACGCGGGTGATCGTCCAGTGCACGGAGCCGTCGTCCTTCCAGTCGACCTCCTCGGCGCCGATCTGGAAGCCGAAGCTGCACTGGCTGACGTCGCCGCGTTTGACGCGCTCGTACAGGTTGACGGCGTCGCCGTCCTTCGGGTTGATCAGGATATCGCCCCACAGCCCGTGGCTGTCCTCGCGCAGCTGCAGCGTGCCGGCGGTGTTGCGGCCGAGCACCAGCGTGCTGTCGTGGTTGGTCAGCGCCCGGACGTCTCCGCCCAGCGCGTCCCGGAAGGCGCCCGGGGCGATGCTCTCGGACATCTGATCGCCCATCTCGTAGTTGCTGTTGAAAACAGCGAAGTACCCGGAGATGTGCATCGCGCCGTCCTCTTCCCGCGTCTCGAACGCGGTCGGGATCGTGCGCAGGGTGCGCATCTCAGGGGTTATCAGCTTTTCCATCGTTTCTCTCCTTTTTCCGCAGCGGGCAGCGTGCGGCGTTCTCATTGAGGACCCACCAGCCCTTGCAGCGCTTGAAGTAGGCGTTGCCGCAGTAGCTCAGGGTCCTGTCGCAGACGATCCGCATGTCGCTGCGGTAACTCGCGCACGGGCATTTCAGCTCAAGATCCACTTCCGTCTCCTCCTGTCAGCTTGGCCTGGTTGCCGCTCTGATCGTAGGGGATGTAGTTTTCCAGGACCTTGTATTCCTTGAGGCCTGCCGGCGCCATGTGCATCCGGTCGCGCCACTCGTCGCCGTTCACGAAGCCGCGGTCCGCGCCGTCCAGCAGAAGACGGGAGAGGCCCGCAAGGTCGTAGTCGAGCAGCGAGTAGTAGTTGAGCTGGATGTAAAAATCAGGCGACGTGATCAGGCAGCGCGTCATCTCCTGCTGGATCGTCTGCGCGATCGCCCGGATCTTGGTCTGCACGAAGTTGTTGTACTCGTCGCGCTTGAAATCCCCCACGCCCAGCAGAAAAGCCGGGACGCCGACGACCGCGGCGACGGTTTTCTTGTCCATCTCGACCGTGTCCTTGATCGCGATGTCGGCCAGGCTCAGCGGCCGGATCTGCTCCACCTCGAACTGTTCCGCCGGGATCAGCCAGGGCTGCCCGGGCGAGCTGGGCTTGACGTAGCTGTCGAGCAGCTTCTGCCGCCCCTCCGGGCTGGAGAACTCGTCCGTCAGCGCGTCGACCTTGACGATGATCGAGGGCTTCCACTCCGAGGCCATAAAGGCGTTCTCCGTCTTTTGGGCCTGCTTGAGGTTCTTGGCGATGTCCTTCAGCGTCACGGTCACGCCCTGGCCCTTCCAGAGGTAGTGCGGGTCGGGGTTGTACACGAAGTGCATCAGGTTGTCCGGGCTGCGCGGCACGCCGTCGATCTGCACCCAGTAGTCCCGCATGGAGATCCCGTCCGGCACGAGGCTCACGCGCTCGGCTGTGATCGGCTCCATGCTCTGCAAAAAGCCCTGATAGGTGTGGGGCACGCAGATCGCGTTGCCGTGGCCGTAGAGCAGCATGTTCATCACGTTCGCGATCAGCCATTGGCTGCGGTTCATGTGCCGCTCCGGCGTGATATCCAGAACGCGCGAGAGCTCGTTTTTGACGCGCTCGTCCCCGTCCGGCGTGCTGCGCATGAGATAGATCGTCATGCTTCCGATCAGCTCGGCGATCCGCAGGCAAGCGGTCTGGATCTCCGGGTTGTCGCTCAGCCGGGTGTAGCCGGGGACGCAGAGGTCGCCGTCGTCAAGAAGGGCCAGATAGGACCCGGCGTTCTGGCGCTCCTGGGGCTTGTCTCGGGCCATCGGCCTGGCCTGCGGTTTGACTTTCAAGGGGCATTCCTCCTCGTCTCAGATCGGGTGGCGGCGCTCCTGGGGAGCGTCCTCGAACCACCCGGCGTTGGTGCTGCTGCGGTCCGTCTCGATCAGCAGCCGCACGGTGGCAAAAACAGACGCGTCGAAGATGTCGATGCGGCTGGTTTCGTTGATTTTTTCGTATTGCACGGCGTCGTCCGTTTTCTCGGCCGCGCGCACGTTCTGCACGCAGTATTCAAAGGGCTCCGCGTGCAGGTAGTAGAGGCAGCCGACCTTGGCCTTGTGCTCGATGTAGCGAAAGCCCTCGCTCTTCTGCAGGTACATCTGCGGCTGGTCCTGGATGCGGAAGCCCGCCTTCCGCATCGCGGTGTAGTAGGGACGGGCGAACTTCCGGTCGTGGCCCACGCGCCGGATGTGGAAGCCCTGCTGCTTCCACGCGAGGAACTGCTTCACGGGCTCCGTCGGGTCCATGCTCGGCGTGTTTGGCATGTCGAGCCAGCCGTCGTCGCGCCAGCCGAACAGCGGGATCTGGTCCTTGTCGGCCTTCTCCGTTGCCGCCACGATCGGGAACCACGCGTGCGGGATCAGCACCAGCACGTCCTCCGGCGGTGTCCAGTCCGCCGTCGCGGCCTGTTTCGCCGGGATCTCCCCGGCCAGGCAGGCTGCCGTGAGGTCGTGCAGCTTGCTCAGGTCCGCGCCGCCGAACCAGTTTTTCACCAGCTTCGGCAGCTCCGCGATCGTCCAGTCGTAGCGCTGGTCGCTTCGCCGGAACTCCTCGATGTCGAACCAGGCCTTGTAGGAGCTCACGAAGCGGTTGAGCGAGCGCGTGAAGAACTCCTTGCGCAGGCTCGGGTTGTGCTCTGCCTGCTCCGCCGCGGCGATCATGTCGCCGGGCCGGATCGTGATCCCGTAGGCGGGATTGCAGGCCCGGTGCACGGCGGGGTTGAGATAGTCTATCGTGCCGTCCGGCTCCATCGGCGCCTGCGCCAGGAAGACGAAGGTGCTGTCCGCCGCCGGGCCGGTCACGGTCCCGCGCAGGATCCGCTCCATGTAGTCCCGGTGCGTCGCGGCGAAGCCGGTCCCGTCGTCGCCGGCGGTGAACGTGGCCAGCAGCAGTTTGTTGCTGTAGGCCTTCATGCCGTCGCGCAGACGGGTGTAGGGGATCGCGTTTTTGTAAAGCTCCAGCTCGTCCAGGTGGACGAAGTTGGCGTTGAAGGAGTCGAAGAGCTCCGGCTTGAATGCCAGCGTCTCCAGGTCGATGCTCCCTCCCCAGATCTCACCCTCGATGCTGTGGCCGAGGGAGGAGTTGAGCAGCTTAAGCTTTCCCGGCGGGTTGTTGTCGGCCACGAGGCCCAGGCGCTTGAAGTTGTAGACGAGCCAGTCGAAGCCCTCCAGACCCTGCTTGAGGGACCCGGCCACGGTCTTGGCCTTGGCGCCGGATTTGCGGTACCACAGCGCCAGCGTCGTCTGCAGCGCCTCGCCGAAGGTCGTCTTGACCGTCTTGCGCGGGGCGAACAGATCCGCCTCCGTGAACCGCCGCAGCTGCGTCCCCGGCTGCAGGAAGCCGCCGATCGCGTAGGTGCAGTAGATGTGCCAGGGCATGAGCTCGAAGGGCTCGCCCCGCAGCGGCGTGCCGTCCAGGCGTTCACCCTGGGAGAAGGAGAAGAGCCCTGTCATGATCTCGATGCAGAACTCCGGGATCGCCGGGGAGAAGTCCCAGCGGCCGCGCTCCAGATCGTCCAGGAAGCGGCGGCAGCCGAGCCGCTGCAGCTCCTCGATGCCCTTGTCGTCCCAGGTGTCGCGGGCGTAACGCCACGCGATCTCAAAGTGCGGCGCGTTATTCATCCGCGGTCTCCTCGGTGTCCAGATTGGGCACCAGGCTGCGCCAGTCGTTTCCGCTCTCTTCGGCGTAGGCCTGGGCGACGGCTTCGTCCAGGCTGTGCGGCTTCGGCAGCTCGTAGCAGCTGACGCGCCGGGCGATCAGATCGAGCCGCTGCGTGATACTCTCCGGCTCGCTCGGGCCGCCGGCGGCCGTCACGCCGCGCAGCTTGCGCAGCGCCTTCGGCGTGAGCCCCAGCGTCTCCCGGTGCACGAGGATCTCGCGCTCGAGCTGGACGATCACCTGATAGTGCGGATCAAGAAAGCTCGGCTTTTCGCCCTTCGGGACCGTCGCGCTCCAGGCTTTCTCCGCCCGGGTTTTTCGGCGCTCCAGCTTGGCCAGCGTCGTGATCTCCGGCTCGAAGGCCTCCTCGTAGATTCCGAGCTCTTGCAGCTGCGCCCGGTAGATGTCCTCGCGTTTTGCCATGTCTTTCTCCTGCAAACAGAAAAAGAGCCAGGGCCTGGCCGGATCTCTCGGTCCGTCCGGGCTCTGGCTCTTTCAGCTCTGGCCTCTGTGTTATTTCGGGGCAATCAGCCCCCTGGCCCTCCGCGCGGAGGGGTTCAGCCCCAGCTCCGCGCCGAGACTGAGGATCTGCTTGGTCAGGCGGTCCTGCGCGGCCAGCCACTTGCCGGCGGCCTCCGCGTCCCCGCCCCGGATGCTCTCCTGCACATGATTCGAGATCTGCAGGTATTCGTTCTCCGCCAGGATGTATTTGGCCGCCAGGTCCGCGTTCAGCGCGTCCAGCGTCCCCATCCGGCAGAGCTTCGGCGCCAGCTGCTCCCAGCGCTCCCGCAGCGTCCCGGCGAGATACGCCGGGCACGGCACCGTCTCACTCATGGAGCAGCACCGCCTTCTCTCCCGTGAAGGTCTCCCACCGTTCGATGATCACGTCGCAGTAGCGCGGGTCGATCTCCATCATGCAGCAGTTGCGCTTGAGCTGCTCGCAGGCGATCAGCGTGCTGCCGGATCCTCCGAAGGTGTCCAGGACCAGCTCGCCAGGGCGGGAGCTGTTGCGGATCAGCCGGGCCAGCAGTTTGATCGGCTTCATGGTCGGGTGCTCGCTGGATCGGCTGGGCCGGTCCTCATCGATCACCGTGCTGGGCTTTTCGTTTTCCAGCAGGCGCTTGCAGAGCTCCACCAGCTCGCTTTTGCTGAGCTTCTTGGGGTTGATTTCCTCGGCGTCGGGGATCACGGTCGTCTCCGACCGAGTCTCATCGAAGAAATGGCCGGCGCCATCTTTCCAGCCGTAAAGACACGGCTCATGCT
Source organism: uncultured Clostridia bacterium (assembly GCA_947167725.1). Lineage (GTDB taxonomy): Bacteria > Bacillota > Clostridia > Oscillospirales > Oscillospiraceae > Limivicinus. The sequence continues at coordinate 33,930 of CAMVJF010000002.1, forward strand.
TCCATTGGTAGTCCGGACGTCCCAGCACAAAGCTGTTTTTGTTCCAGATCAGGCATTGCCGGACCTGCCAGTGCGCATCGGCGCAGGCCGACCGAAAGGGGAAGCCGTTGGAATCTGCGTGCCAGATGTAGAAGGCCGCGCCTGGCTTCATCACTCGATCCGCCGCGCGGAACGCCTGGCATAGGAATTTCTTAAATTCCGGGAGCGGCTGGTGGTCGCCTTCGATCTTGAGCTTGTCTTTGGTGCCTCCGGTGTAGTCGACGTTATAAGGCGGGTCGGTAAGAAAGAGGTCGATCTGTGCCCCCCCCCACGAGCGCCTGTACGTCGCCCGCGGACGTGGCGTCGCCGCACAGCAGGCGGTGGCGTCCGAGCTGCCAGAGCTGGCCGCGCTTGGTTCGCGGCTCCTCCGGGAGCTCCGGCTCGAAGTCGTCCTCCTCGGCGATGATCGGAGCTTCCTCGCTCCCCAGCTGAAGCCCGGCGGGATCGTAGCCCGTGAGGCTCACGTCAAAGCCGGCGGCCTTTAGGGCCTGCATCTCGCTGCGCAGCAGTTCCGCGTCCGTGCCGGACTCGGCCAGCAGGTTGTCGGCGTGGATAAAGGCGCGCCGCTGCGTCTCGCTCAGGCCTTCGATCTCAATGCAGGGGAAGTCGGTGTCGCCGCGCTGTCGCGCCGCGAGGATCCTCCCATGCCCGTAGATCAGGTTGCCCTGCCCGTCGATGCCGGCCGGCACGATCCGCCCGAACTCGTTAAAGCTGCCGACCAGCTTGTCGAGCTGTTCCTGCGGGTGCAGCTTCGCGTTGTTTTCGTAGGGGATCAGCTCGTCGATCTTCCGCCAGACGAGCTGGATCTTCGGCTCGGCCATGTCTCTCTCCTATCTCGAGTGCCGGCTCCTGCGCCGCACCTTGTCCTTGAAGTAGCCGCGGATCATCGAGTCCCGGCGCAGCGCCTCGGCCCGTTTCCGCTGCAGCTCTTTCGCCGCGAGGAGCCTCTCGCAGCTCGCCTGGCAGCCGACCGTCCGGTCCGGGCAGTCCGGCGTGCATAAGTTGATACGGCTCATGCGCTCCTCCGTTACATGCCTTCCTCCGTCTCGCGCAAAGCCTGGCCGGATCTCCGGCCCCGGGAGGAAGCGGAGCCGGAGGCCGCGTGGCACGCAGCCCTTCGATCCGGCGAGGCCCGCCCGCGTTTCGCTGCCGCGGTTTCACGCCCGCGGCCCGCCCCTGCGGGCGAAAGTCATTGATTATTTACATCTTCTCCCCGCCGCACACGCTGGAAGAATTCCGGGATCCGGAATTTTTCCCGCGTGTGCTCAAGGC
>CAMVJF010000003.1 GCA_947167725.1 uncultured Clostridia bacterium
GAGAGCACCTGGGACGAGAGCAGGATCTCCATGCCCTCGCCCTCCAGCTTGCGCCGGAGCAGGGCGGTCAGCTCGCCGTCCATGCCGGGGAGCAGCCTCGGCTGTAGCTCGACGACCGTCACCTTTGCGCCGTAGCGGAGATACACGCTGCCGAGCTCCAGACCGATGACGCCGCCGCCGATGACGAGCAGGCTCTCCGGGATGTGGTCGAGCTGCAGGCAGGCGGTGGAATCCAGAACGGTCCGGCTCTCCTTCAGACCCGGGATGGGTGGGAGGATGGGACGGGAGCCCGCGGCAATGATGATCTTGTCCGCCGTGTAGAGCTCGGAGGCGGCCGGAACATATCGCGGCCCGGTGAAGACGGCCTCGCCCGCGACGAGCTCGATCTTGTTGGCCTTGCACAGGGCCCTGACGCCGAAGGTCAGCTTCTCGACGGTGGCGGCACGGAAGCCCTGGACCTTTTCCCAGTCGACGCGTACGTCGGCGCCCACGATGCCGATGTCGGCGCTCTTCGTGGCGGCGGCGTAGACCTCGGAGCAGTGGAGCATGGCCTTGGTTGGCATGCAGCCGCGGTTGAGGCAGGTGCCGCCGACCTTGTCCTTTTCGATGAGCGTGACCTTCGCGCCGAGCTGTGCCGCGCGGATGGCCGCAACATAGCCGCCGGGGCCGCCGCCGATCACCAGGACGGAGCCGCCGGGCGCCGCCGCGTCGGCCGGGGGATCGCCGCTCTTGACCGTTTTTTCAAAAGATTGTCCTGCCAGCAGCTTCTTTTCAGGCGCTGTCATAAATCGCACCGGCCTCCTTTTTGCCGAATCGTCAAATCGGTTCGGCGGTTTTTCGTTGATCATATACGATGAAGGTACTTCGCCGCGTTATACACGCACAGGGCGATGATCACCAGCAGAAGGATGCTGAACAGCTTATCCACCGTCTCGTTATCCAGCTTCCGGCAGATCGCCCTTCCCACGATGCCGCCGGAGACGCCGCCTGCGATCATGAGCAGGAGAGCGGAGGGCTGGAACGGGGGTACGGCGTGAGTAAGCAAGGACAGCAGCAGATTGGCGATCTGGCTCAAAAGGATGATGTAGAGCGAGTTTTCGACCGCCTGCTTGCTCTCATAACCGAGGAAATAATGGAGCACGACCAGGTTGAAGGGGCCTCCGCCGATGCCGAGGAAGCTGGACGCGCAGCCCAGCAGGACGCCGATGACCGCACAGCCGCTTTTGCTCTTCACTGGTCTGGGGACGATCTTTTTCTTGTTCAGCGTATAGAGCAGGGTCCCGATGACCAGCACCATCAGGAGCAGGGCCTGCGCGGCGCCCAGAAGGCGGTCCTGGCGCAGGGCGCTCCGGATCAGCTGAAAGATCGCGTTTCCCAGCAGTCCGCCCAGCGCGGCGCTGACGGCAAGGACATCGCTCCTGCCTTTTTCCAGTGCGCGGCTCTTCTGGGAGATGCTTCTTCCCACGCTGTACAGAGACATGGAAAGAACGGTGCAGCTCGACATGAAGCTGATGACGGAGACGCTGGCAAAGCCGATCATATCCAGGACCGGCTTTATGATCACGCCGCCGCCGATCCCGCAGATCCCCCCGATCACGGAGGCGCAAAAGGCGAGCAGCAGAGCAAGAATGGCCATAGATGAAATCCTCTTCTCGTTTTCCTGTCTCCATCATAGTGTTTTCCGGGAGCATCTGAGGAAAGAATTCCGCAAACGTTTGCGGAACGCTTCTCCTCCCGTACGCCGGCAGGAGAAAGCCGCCGTCCGGCAGAGCGGAGGAGACAGACGCTTTCGCTGAGACCGCCCGGAAAGGGGCGTGCGCATGAAGGGATCCCGGCGAAACGGCGCATTTGTTGCGTACTTTTTGCGTAAATTGTTATTGACAGGCTGAAAAAGCAATGATAAACCGAAGACGAGAACGGCTTTCCGAAGAATACACCGGTACGCGAAAGAATACCAAGCTGTAAAGGAGATACTGCCATGTCCAGGGAATACAGTCACAAGAACTTACTGCTCACCTCAACGACCAGGGCTTTCGGAAGCGTGCAGCGCTACATTCAGGGACCGGGAGAATTGAAGAACGTCTTTGCCTACGGGCGAAAGTACGGCGATCGCTTTCTGTTTATTGTGGACTCCGGCGTGATCGACATGATCCGCCGGCAGGTAGAGGTCATCGAGGACCGCGCGGGATGCACCTGCGTTTTCCATTCCTTCTTCGGGGAATGCTGCCAGGAGAATGTGGACCTCCTGGCAAAGGTCGCCCGCGAGAGCGGCTGCAACGTGGTCCTCGGCGTAGGCGGCGGCAAGGTGCTTGATACGGTCAAGCTGACGGCGGACGCCGTCGATCTGCCGCGGATCATCGTTCCCACCTCCGCCTCCAGCGACGCGCCGGCGGCGGACTGGGCGGCTGTTTATGACATCAACGGCGTGCATCTGGGCGGCGTTCCGACCACGCGCTGCACGGAGCTTGTGCTGGTGGATTCGACCATCATCGCCAGAGCGCCGGCCCGTCTTTTCGCGGCCGGCATCGCGGACGCGCTGGTGACCTGGTATGAGGCGGAGGCCAATGAACGCGCCTTCACGCCCAACTATATCGGAAAAGGCTATGCGCGGAGCCTCGCGGGCATGGCGATCGCCAAGGAATGCCACGACGTTCTGATCCGGGACGGAAAGATCGCCTATGAGGCGGTCAAATCCAAGCTGCTGACGCCGGCGGTGGAGAACATCATCGAGGCCAACATCCTGCTCAGCGGGCTCGGCTTTATGAACACGGGCTGCGCCGGAGCACACGGCATCCACAACGGCATCTCCGAGATCGAGGAGGGAAAACAGTTCCTGCACGGCGAAAAGGTGGCCTTTGGCCTGCTGGGAGAGATGGTGCTGGAGAACGCGCCCAGAGAAAAGCTCTATGAGGTGATGGCGTTCCTGGATGACCTGGACCTGCCCATCACAATGGAGCAGTTCAACATCGCGTGCAGCGACGAGAATCTGGAGATCATCGTGGATCACGTCGTATATAAGAACGCGCTGATCCACAGGGAGCCGACGATGATCTCGCCGGAGCTGGTCCGCGACGCGATTGTCGCCGCGAATGAATTCGGCCACCGTTATCTGAGCGAGAAGAAGGGTTGACGCCGCAGACATAAAAAACGCGTTGAAGCGGCCGTTCGGGAGTGCCGTCCGGGCATTCCCGGACGGCCGCTTTTTTTCGTATCGCGGCCGCTTTTGTTGACATGTTCCAAAAGCGGTGAGGCTTTTTTGAGCACTATTCTCAAAATCAAAAGGGAGCGCGCAGGCGGACAATTTTGCCTGCGCACTTTTTTTCGGGAAAAGCACGCTTTTCCCGAAAAACCGCGGAAGAAAAAGAACAAATAGAACGAAAAGATACGCAAACGTTTGCCTAAAAAGAGATTGCTATTTCAAAAAAACCATGAGTAATATAAAGTCAGAGAGAATAGCATCATATCGGCTTTTTCCCGAAAGAGCGGCTGGATTTCAGCGCAGCATCGGGAGAAAAGACCGGCGTCGGCCGAGCGCTTTTCGTGAAAAAAAGAGGGAATTGCGCAAACAAAACACGATTGCGCAAAACACGGGGGAGACGGACCGCGCAGGTCCGGAGAGAACGAATCATATCAGATAGGAGTTTTTCGATGAAAGAGATATACGTCAATCTGAAGCGCTTTGAAGTGCCGAGATCGATGGGCGGGATCTGCCCCGCCGAGGATCCGGTGGACTGGATCCGGCAGGTCGTGAAGGAAACGATCGGGCTCGGCCTGGGCAGACTGGAGGACGTGGACGTGACTTATTTCCTGCCGGAGGCGCTGCTGGTCCCCGCCATGGAGGCCATCGCCGAGGAGGATCCGGAGCAGGTGGGCTGCTTCAAGCTGGGCTGCGCGGGCGTATTCCGCGAGGATGTGGAGCCGGGAAAAAACTTCGGCGCCTTCACGACCAACCGGCCCGCGGCCTCTCTGCAGGCGCTCGGGTGCAACTGGGTGGTCGTGGGCCACAGTGAAGAGCGCGCCGACAAGCTGTCGGCTCTCGCGCTTTATGACGCGATCGCCGGCATGCCCGGGAAACCGGACGCGGCCGTCAGCGCCGTGGAGCGGATGATCAGCGACGAGATGCTTTGCGCCCTGCGGCGCGGCATGGACGTGCTGTACTGCGTCGGAGAAACGGAAGAACAAAAGGGCTCTGCAGACCCGGCGGTCTATGAGCCGCGGGTACGGCGGGTGCTGCGCCGTCAGATCGAGGAGGGCGTCGCTCGCGGCGCCGCGATCCTGCGGGAAGGCCAGAGGCTCTGTATCGCCTATGAGCCCATCTGGGCGATCGGTCCCGGCAAGACGCCGGCCACCGGAGACTACGTGGCCTTCGTGAGCGGCTGCATCAAGGAGCTGTGCCGGGAGCTGTGCGGCAGGGAGCTGCCGATCGTATACGGCGGCGGACTCAAAGAAGAAAACGCGGAAGAGATCGCATCGGTCAAGACCATCGACGGCGGCTTTGTCGCCCTCACCAAGTTCACACCGCCCATCTGCTTCGATGTGCGCAGTCTGAAGAACATCATCAGCGCCTATATGCGCTGAGAACAGAAATACACATGACCTCGGCCCCGGGCTGCGGGAGGCTCGGAGATCCGCGCGACGGCATCGGAGACACTGTATTATCTGAAAAGAAGAGGAAGGGTTTGTCAGTATGAAGCTTGATTTCGAGTATGGAAACGGACTGATGTCCGCGCAGCTGCCCGACACCACAGATGTATTCATCCCCGGAGAGACCGTGGCCGATCCTCCCTGCCTGCCTCAGGATTGGGACAGCCTTTACAACGCAACGCTGGAGAGCATCCGCAACCCGATCGGCATGCCCGCCCTGCGGGAGCTGGCAGGTCCCGGCAAGACCGTCGTTTTCGTCATTCCGGATATCGTCAAGGGCGGCATCCAGCCGACCAGCCATCGCAAGGTGGCGGTCCGCGCCTGTCTCGACGAACTGTTCGCCGCGGGGGTGGAGAAGAAGGATATCCTGTTCATCGTATCCAACGGCCTGCACCCCAGAGCCACGGTGGCAGAGATGCGCAAGATCTTCGGCGAGGAGCTGTTCAACGAGTTCTATCCCAGCGGACAGATCACCTCCCATGACAGCGAGGACGCCGAGCACATGGTGGACCTCGGCTGTACCAGACGGGGCGATCCGGTCCTGATGAACAAGTATGTGTTCGAATGTGATCTCCCGATCCTGATCGGCCACACCCAGGGCAACCCCTACGGCGGTTATTCCGGCGGCTATAAGCACAGCGCCACCGGCATCACCCACTGGCGCTCCATCGCGAGCCACCACGTTCCCCGCGTGATGCACGGCCCGGACTTCACGCCCGTGTCCGGGCACTCCCTGATGCGGACCAAGTTTGACGAGATCAGCATGCACATGGAAGAGAAGATGGGCCATCCCTTCTTCTGCTGCGACGCGGTCCTGGATACGTACTCGAGACAGATCGCCGTCTTCAGCGGCTACGCGGCCGAGATGCAGCCGGAGTCCTGGAAGGTCGCGGACAAGCGCACCTATGTGCCCTGGGCGGAAAAGAAATACGACATCATGGTGTTCGGTATGCCCCAGGATTTCCACTACGGCAACGGCATGGGCACCAATCCCATCCAGATGATGCAGGCGCTCTCCGCGCAGGTGATCCGGCACAAGCGGGTCATGAGCGAGCGCTGCGTGATCATCTGCTCGTCCATCTGCAACGGCTATTTCCATGACGAACGCTGGCCCTATCTGCGGGAGCTGTACGAGATGTTCCAGCACGATTATATGAATATCCTGCCGGACATGGACCGCTACGGGGAGTATTTCGCGACCAACGAGGAGTACGTCCGCAAATACCGTTTCGCAAACGCGTTCCATCCCTTCCACGGCTTCAGCATGATGAGCTGCGGGCACATCGCGGAGATGAACACCAGCGCCATCTATATCGTGGGCGCTCAGGAGCCGGGCATCGCCAGAGGCATGGGACTGAAGACTCGCGCCACCTTCGAGGAGGCGCTCGAGGACGCCATGAGGAAGTTCACCGGACCGGACCCCCATATTCTTGCGCTCCCCAGGACCTTTAAGATCGGCGCGGTCCACCTGTGCATGAAAGACGAAGGCTATCAGGGCTGAAGAGGGGGCTATACTATGGTATCCAAGGAAAAACTCAAAGAGCTCAGGCTCTTCGCGGCCGACATCCGGATCGCCGCGCTGGAGGAATTCAAGGCGATCGGCGTTGGCCATGTAGGCGGCTCGATGTCTATCTGCGATCTGATGGCCTGCCTCTACGGCGGCGTGATGCGCATCGACCCGTCGAACCCGCGCTGGGAGCAGAGGGACCGTTTCATCATGTCGAAGGGACACGCGGGTCCCGCCATGTATGCCGCGCTGGCTCTGCGCGGATACTTTGATCGGGAAGAGCTGCTCACCCTCAACCGGCCGGGGACAAGACTGCCCAGCCACACGGACTGCAACCGGACGCCCGGCGTGGATATGACCACCGGATCTCTCGGACAGGGCTTCTCTACCGCGCTGGGGATCGCCATGGGCTGCAAGAAGAAAAAACTGGACAGTTATGTATATGTGCTGCTGGGCGACGGCGAGTGTGAGGAAGGACAGATCTGGGAATGCGCGATCTTCGCACCGGCAAAGGGCCTGACCAACGTGATCGGCTTCGTGGATTATAACAGACTGCAGATCTGCGGGACGCTGGAAGAGGTCGCCGGGCTGAGCGGGATCGGAGAAAAGTTCGCCGCCTTCGGCTGGCATGTGGTGGACGTGGCCGACGGCAACGACGTCGAGCAGATCCTGGAAGCCATCGACCGGGCGAAGGAAGCGGCGGACAAGCCCTCCATGATCATCCTCAACACCAAGAAAGGCAAGGGCTGCAGCTTCGCGGAGGACGTTTTCAACCACAACATGCCGGTCTCTGCGGAGCAGGCGGAGGAAGCGATCGCCGCGCTGGAGGCTTACAAAGCCGGGCTCATGGCCTGAGGGGGGAGCGGAACGATGAAGATCATTTGCGCAAAGAACCATGAACCGGGCGCCAGAGAGATGCGCGCGGTCTACGCGCAGTCGGTCGTGAAGCTGATCGAGGCGGGGGAGCCCGTCCTGGTTACTGACGCCGACCTGATGCGCGCCATCGGCGTTCTGCCGTATAAGGAAAAGTACCCGGACAACATCTTCGACTGCGGCATTGCCGAAAGCAATATGATCGGCGTGGCCTGCGGCCTGTCGGCGGAAGGCTTCATCCCCTTCACCCACAGCTTCGGCACCTTCGCAACCCGCAGGGTGATGGACCAGGTCTTTATGAGCGGCGCCTATGCCAAAATGAACGTGAAGATGCTGGGCAGCGACCCGGGCGTGTGCGCGGCCCTCAACGGCGGCACCCACATGGCGCTGGAGGACGTGGCCATGATGCGCGCGATCCCGGAGATGACGATCGTCGAGCCCACGGACGCGGTCATGGTTGAGGATCTGATCCCCAAGATCGCCCACACCTACGGCATGTTCTACATCCGGATGTGCCGGGGGAAGGCGGAGACCATCTATGAAGAGGGCTCCGAATTCGACATCGGCAGGGCGGCGCTTCTGCGCGAGGGCGGAGATGTGACCATCATCGCCGCCGGACGCGAGGTGGTCGAGGCGCTGCAGGCGGCCGCGCTTCTGGAAAAGGAAGGAAAGGATGAATCTGCTAACTATGAATTCTCTGGTGGCGTATTCTCCGGCTCATGTCGAGGAGCGTCCGGTCCCGATGGAGCGGATCGGCACACGGGACAGGTTCGGCGAAGTCGGCCCGGCCGCCGTGCTCAAGGAGCGCTTCGGTCTGACGGCGGCGGACATCGCCGCCGCGGCCCGGAAGGCCGTCTCCAGAAAGTAAAAAGGGAATGTATCGGACAGTGTCCGGTATAAATAAAAAAACCAAAAAAATGGAGGGAAAAAAATGAAGAGAGCAATCTCAATCCTGATCGTCATTGCCATGTTCTGCATGGTACTGGCCGGCTGTGGGACCAGCAGCACCCCGGCTCCCGCGCCTGCGGCTCCGGCAGCGGACGGCGGCAATCAGCCCTCGGGCGGAGAAGAACCCGCCCCCGTATCCACGACATGGGGCATCGAGCCCATGTCCAAGCCCGTGAAGATCAATCTGGGCTATTTCTCCGGCGCGTATCATTCTTCCCCCTGGTATGTGATGGAATCCAAGGGCTGGCTCGACGAGCTGGGCATCAGCCTCGAGTACTTCTCCTTCATCTCCGGCCCGGTGATGATGGAGGCGAGCAATAACTGGGATATCTGCACCACCGGCGCTCCCGGCGCGATCCCCGGCATGCTCAACTACGACGTGCGTCTGATCGGCTTCTGCGATGAAGAGGCCTCCATCAACATGTACGTCCGTCCCGACTCCAAGCTGGCGCAGTCCGGCCAGGGCCATTTCCCCGACTATCCCAAGATGTACGGCACCCAGGATGACTGGAAGGGACTGACGGTCCTGCTGCCCGTCGGCACCACCGCGCACCAGAGCCTGGTCACCGTTCTCGAAGAGATCGGCCTGACCGTCAATGACGTGACCATGCAGAACATGGACGTCACCACCGCGCTGACCGCCTTCAAGGGCGGCGAGGGCGACATGATCTCCGTCTGGACCAGCACCTCCATCGAGGCCGAGTCGCTGGGCTACGTCCGCGCGGCCAGCTCCCGCTTCGACGAGAACCACGTGATCATCCCCACCACGCTCTGCGCGACCGACAAGGCCCTCAACGATCCTCTCAAGCACGAAGCCATCCTGAAGCTGTGGGAGCTCTACTACCGCACGCTGAAGTGGGAGAAGGAGAACCTGGAAGAGGCTGCGAAGCTCTTTGCCGAGACCTGCGCGATCGAGGGCGTCAGCGGCGCGGATGACTACGATCTGTGCTACACCTCCCTCAAGGACTGGTTCTTCCCCAAGTACCTCGACGAGATGATCGAGCTGATGACCACCAAGGGACCCGACCCCGCCGGCCTGTACGAGGGTGAGATCGGCAACGGCTACAACGAACTGTTCAACACCTTCGACTTCTTCATGTCCCAGCAGAAGTACACCATTGAGAACCGCAACTTCCTGATCGAGAACAACAAGATCGACAGCTCCATCGCGGAAGAAGTTGCCGCTATCATCGCGGCCCGTTAATCCAGCAATCGCAAAACGGGGGCGGCCTCCGGCCGCCCCCGCAGGAAAAAGCAGCGACCGTTACGAAAAGGTTGGTATGAAACTATGAAAAAGAATGAGGGGAAAGCCGATAAGCTTGGACGCGGGATGGGCGCGAGCTCCTATACCTACGCTATGCTCTCCGTAGCGGGCGTCCTGTCTTTTCTGCTGATCTGGCAGCTGCTGCTGGAATTCAAACTCGTCTCCGGACGTTATCTGGCAAAACCGACCGAGCTTATTCTGCTGTTAATTTACAAGTGGACCAATGCGGCGCCGGACGGCGCCACGCTGCCCGTATCCATCTGGGCCAGTATGCAGGTGGCCTTGTCCGGCCTGGCTCTGGGGATCGTAACGGGCGTGCCTTTGGGCCTGCTGATGGGCTGGTTCAAGGGCATTGATAAGTTTGTCAACCCGGTCTTTGAAATCATCCGTCCCATCCCGCCCATTTCCTGGATCCCGCTGACCATCGTGTGGCTGGGCATCGGACTGCAGGCAAAGGCCTTTATCATTTATTTTTCCGCATTCATCCCCTGCGTCATCAATTCCTATACGGGAATCAAGCTGACCAACAAGACCCTGATCAACGTAGCCAAGACCAGCGGCGCCGGCAACGTGGAGACCTTCTACAAGGTCGGCATCCCCAGCGCCATGCCCCTTGCCTTCGCGGGGATCCGCGTGGCTGTCGGCAACGCCTGGTCCACGCTGGTAGCGGCCGAGATGCTGGCGGCCAGCGCGGGCCTCGGCTACATGATCTCCATGGGCAGGCTCTACGCCAGACCGGACATCATCCTGCTGGGCATGATCGTCATCGGCCTGATCGGCGCCTTGTTCAACGGACTGCTCTCCTTCGTGGAGAACCGAGTCATCAAGTGGAGGTGAGCGCATGGTTAAGGTGAACAAGAAAGGGAAAAAGGGCGAGTTCAAGGAGACGACTCCTCTGGACGTGGTCTACTTCATCCTTCCCTTTATTTCCCTGGGACTGGTGGTTTTCCTGTGGTACTCCGTGTCCACGAACAAACCGGACATGTTCCCGTCAATGACGGCGACGTGGGCGCGCCTGGTCAAGCTGTTCAAGCAGCCCATCATGCGCGTTCCCTATTACGGCCATATCCTGGCCAGCCTTAAGCGCGTGGTGATGGCGCTCGCGGCGGCCATCGTCATCGGCGTTCCCTTCGGGACCATGCTGGGCTGGAACAGAAAACTGGACTGCTTCTTCGGCTCGATCTTCAACATTATCCGCCCCATCCCGCCTCTGGCCTGGATCCCGCTGATCATCATCGCCTTCGGCATCGGAGAATTCCCCAAGGTGCTGATCGTGTTCATCGGCGCGGTGATGCCGATCGTCATCAACACCCGCGCGGGGCTGCGCTCGGTGGATCAGCTCTATCTGGATGTCGGCACCCTCTTTGACGCGAACCGGCGTCAGATCCTCATGGAGGTGGCCATCCCCAGCGCCATGCCCGCCATCATTGCCGGCATCAAAACGGCCACCAGCACGGGCTGGATGGTGGTGCTGGCGGCGGAGATGCTCAGCGCGAAGAGCGGAGTCGGCTTCCTCGTCACGCGCGGCATGGACGCCAACGATATGCCCCTGGTGCTGGTCGCGATGATCACGATCGGCATCGTCGGCGCCCTCCTGGGCGTGCTCACATCTCTGATTGAAAGGTTGTTGTGCCCATGGCTGCAAATAAAGTGATCCTTCAGATCCGAAACCTGAAAAAGAGTTTTTCGGGCAAGAACGGCGAGGTGCTTGCGGTCAATGACGTGAGCTTCGACGTGTATGACAACGAATTCCTGGTCCTGCTCGGACCCGGCCAGTGCGGCAAAACGGTCATGCTGAACATGATCGCCGGTCTGATCGAGCCCGACGAGGGGGAGATCATCCTCAACGGCAAGCCGGTCAGAGGACACGACCCCAAGATCGGCATGGTCCTCCAGAGAACGGCGCTCATGCCCTGGAAAACCGTTATGAGCAATGTGGAGATCGGCCCCAAGTGGAGAGGCGTGGGCAAGGCGGAACGGCAGGCCTACTGCCAGAAGTTCATTGACCTTGTGGGCCTCACCGGTTTTGAAAAGTCCTTTCCCGCCCAGCTCTCCGGAGGCATGAAGCAGCGCGTCGGCATCGCCAGGGCCTACGCCAACGATCCGGAGATCCTGATCATGGACGAGCCCTTCGGCGCGCTGGACGCGCAGACCCGCTACGCCATGGAGGAGGAAGTGGCGCGCATCTGGGATCAGCAGAAGCGCACGGTCATCTTCGTGACCAACAACATCGAGGAGGCCTGCTTCCTGGGCGACCGCATCATCCTCTTCAGCAACCGTCCTGCGACGATCAAGGAGATTTATCCCAACGAAATGGCGCGCCCGAGAGACATGATCTCCGAGGAGTTCATGAAGCTGCGCACGTCGATTTCCGACAATACCGATCTGGCGATCGACACACTCTGAAAGGAGGAGGCGCGATGAGTGAAGAAGTAAACGCCGCTGCGGCGAGGGACGAGCGCCCGGTCAAGGTAGAGGTGCGGCATCTTACCAAATACTTTGACACGCTCCATGTACTGGACGACGTCTCCTTCGATATCAAAAAGGGAGAGTTTGTCTGCGTGGTCGGACCCACCGGCTGCGGAAAGACCACCTTCCTCAATCTGCTGACGAAGATCTACGAGCCCAGCGAGGGCACGCTGAAGATCGACGGAGAACTGGCGGACCCCAAGAAGCATAACCTGGCCTTCGTGTTCCAGGAGCCCTCTTCCTTCCCCTGGCTGACCGTGGAGGAGAACCTGAAATTCGGTCTGAAGGTCAAAAAGCTGCCCGCCGATGTGATCGAGCAGCGGGTGGAGCGTATCATCAAGCTGCTGGGTCTCGAGGAATTCCGCAACGTTTATCCCGCCTCCCTCTCAACCAGCACCGAGCAGCGCGTCATCATCGGACGGGCTTTCGCCATGGAGCCGGACCTGCTGCTCATGGACGAGCCCTACGGCCAGATGGATATCAAGATGCGCTTCTATCTCGAGGACGAAGTACTGCGCCTCTGGCGCGAGATCGGGACCACGGTGGTGTTCATCACGCACAATGTCGAGGAGGCGGTCTACCTCTCCGAAAAGATCCTGATCCTGACCAATAAGCCCGCGAAGATCAAGGAGGAGCTTGTCAATACGCTGCCGTACCCCCGGAATATCGCCAGCAAAGATTTCATCGATCTGCGCCGCCATGTGACGGAACAGATCAAGTGGTGGTAAAGGACAGCGAAGTCACGCGCTCCGGCGCGGGGAAGGGACCGTGTTCTGAAGCGACAGAAAGCCGGGCAGCCGCCGTTTTGACGGCGACTGCCCGACGTGCTTAAGGAAGAGGATTGAGGCGATGGATTACAAAATGGTCGCCGTGTGTCTGACGGCCGCGCTGCTGTCCGGGTTTATACACGGTTCACTGGGCATGGGCTTCGGCATGCTGGCGATGGCCATCACCACGATGTTCATCCCCTACAACAACGCAGCGGCGATCGTTTCCGTGGCCTTGATGGTGCTGTGCTGTCAGATGACCCTCAGCCTTCGCAAATACATCCGCTGGCGGGAGATCCTGCTGCCCTGTGCGGCGCTGGTGATCGGCAAGATCCTCGGGATCATGCTGATGATGAAGCTGCAGTCGGCCTGGCTCAGACTGGGCCTGGGTGTGTTCCTTATCCTTTATTCCGCCGGACAGCTCCTGAAGATCAAGGCCATGCAGATCAGGGGCAGTACGCTGCAGGGGGTCCTCTTCTGCGGCCTGGGAGGCTTTTTCGGCGGCGTGTTCAACGTGTCCGGCCCGGCGGTCTCCATCTACTCACAGGCGCGTTACGGCGGCGATCCCAAGACCTACGCCGCCAACATGAACGCCATTTTTCTGCCCTCAACGTTCGTGGCGCTGGCCATGCATGCAAGCTACGGCAACTTCAGCTCCGCGTCGATCGCGGGCAGCATCGCAATGGTGATCGGCGTCATCGCGGCCACGGCGCTCGGCGTTTCGGTCCTGAAAAAGATCAACGCGGAAAATATGCGAAGACTGAGTTACCTGTTTATCATGATCATGGGCTTCATCATTTGTATCAGCGGCTGAGGGGGGGCAGACATGAATATTGTAATCGGAGCGGATGCAAAGGGCTTTGCCCTGAAAGAAGAGATCGCGGCCATGCTGCGCGGGATGGGGCACACGGTCTTTGACGTGGGCACCACGGATCCCGCCGCCCCGCGGCCGCATACCGTCACGGCGCCGGCCGCGGCGGAGATGATCCGGAGCGGCAGGGCGGAGAAGGGTTTCCTCTTCTGCGGCACCGGGATGGGCATGGCGATCGCAGCCAATAAAAACAAAGGGATCTACGCGGCGGTGGTCGAAAGCGTGTATGCCGCGGAGTATTGCCGGAAGATCAACGACGCCAACATCCTCTGCATGGGGGCGTTCATCGTGGGCGTCGAGATGGCGAAGGAAATGGCGGTCAGGTTCCTGGAGACCGCCTTTATGCAGGATTTTCCCCAGTGGAGGATCGACTTCTGCGGGGGACAGCAAAAGATCCTGCAGGACTACGAAGAAAAGGTATTTCGATGATCACAGGGGCATGGCATGCCCCTTTTGCAATAAAGAGATCGTCTGAGCGGAGCGGCACGACACCGCTGTTTTGGAGAAAGCCGAAAATGGATTTGAACAGAAGAGAGATCCGGCTCTGCGCCAGCATGCTGTGCGCGGATGCCGGGCATCTGCGCCGCGATATCGAACAGATCAACACGGCGGGCGTGGACTGGATGCACATCGACGTCATGGACGGGCACTTCGTGCCCAACATGACCGGCGGCCTGGATGTCGCCGACTGCATCCGGGAAGCCTCGGCGGCGCCCTGCTGCTTTCATCTGATGGTCAGGGATCCGCTCCGCTCGGTCAAAAGGCTGAAGCTTCGCCCGGGAGAGCGGGCGGCGTTCCATCTCGAAAACACGGCCGAGCCTGAGAGCCTGGCCGCGGCGATCCGAGGGAGCGGCGCTTTCGCGGGCATGGCGGTCAATCCGGGGACGCCTGTCACCCGGATCCTGCCGCATCTGGACTGTCTGGACTATCTGCTCGTCCTGATCGTCAACCCCGGCTTTAAGGGGCAGCCGATGATCCCCCGGACCCTGGACAAGCTGCGGCGGCTGCGCGAGGAACGGGATCGCCGCGGCCTGCCGATCCGCTTTCTGGTGGATGGGGCGGTCACGCCGGAGAACATGCTGGAGATCGTGTCCGCCGGGGCGGACGATCTGGTCTGCGGCCCCTTCACCTGCTTCAACGAGGCGCTGGGCGGGATCGGCCCGACGCTGGCGCTGGTGAAGGACCGCCTCGAGGCGGGAGGATATCTGCTCTCGCCGCGCGCGAAAGGAGGTGAGCGGCCATGATCCTGTCTCCCTCGATCTGCACAGCCGGATATGGGGATGCGGCCGAGGTCCTGGATTGGATCGAAAGGCGCCGGTGCGACCGCGTCCATATCGACATCATGGACGGCTGGTTCGTGGATCCCATCATGGGCGGCACGGACTATGTCCGGATGATCCGAAACAAGTGCGCGCTGCCGCGGGAGCTGCATTTCATGACGTATGAGCCGGAAAAGATGCTCGACATCTACGAGGTGGAGGCGGGCGAACTGATCTACGTCCATGCCGATACCACGCAGCATCCGCACCGCCTGCTCCAGAGCATCCGGGAGCGGGGCTGCATCCCCGGTCTGGCGCTGTCGGTATACGATCAGCCGGAGGAGGCCCGCGAGCTGCTGGATCAGACGGAGAATGTCCTGCTGATGGGCGTCAAGGCGGGCTGCCCGGCCTCGGATTTCCACTGGTCGGTGCTGGAGAAATGCGCTCAGCTCAAGGAAATGGCAAAAACGATGGGCAGGAAGCTGCACGTCCAGGTGGACGGCAGCGTGTCGCCGGAAAACGTGGGGCGGCTGGTGCGCGGCGGGATCGACGCGGTGGTCCTGGGCTATCCGGGCTGCTTTGATCCGACGCGCGGCAGAGAGGCCACTCTCGCCCTGATGAGACAGAGAATAGAAGAAGCGGAATCCGAGATCACAGGAGGGACATCATGAAGGCACTGTACATGGAAAAGATGGGCACGACCGCTCTGACGGAGATCCCGATCCCCGCCGCGACGAAGGACCGGGCGCTGATCAGGATGCGCAAGTGCGGTTTCTGCGGCACAGATGTTGCCGGTTATCTGGGGCTGGCCGACAACTACCGCTATCCGGTGGTGATCGGACACGAGGCGGTCGGCATCATCGAAGAGATCGACGAGAACAACGACCGCGGCCTGAAGGTGGGCGACCGCGTCACCTGCGAGCCGTACACGTCCTGCGGCGTGTGCTATGCCTGCCGGAAGGGGCGCTACAACAACTGCGAGCGCCTGAGCGTTACGGGCTGCCATCAGGACGGCATGTTCGCGGAATACCACACGCACCCCATCCACCTGCTCCACAAGATCCCGGATTCCATGACGGACCGGGAGGCCTGCATCGTCGAGCCGCTGGCGATCGGCCTGAACGCCACGAAACGGCTGGACGTGCAGCCGGGCGAGGTCTGCGCGGTGGCGGGCAGCGGCGCGATCGGCATCCTCTGCGCGCTGGCCTGCAAGGCCCGCGGCGGCATCCCCATCATCTGCGACGTGCTGGATGAGAGACTGGCCTATGCCAGGGCGGTGGGACTGCCCTATGTGTGCAACAGCGCCAGAGAGGATTTCGCCCGGTATATCCGCAGCGTGAACCACGGGAACCTCGCGGACTGCTTTTACGAGGCCTGCGGCGCGCCGGAGGTCTGCCAGCGTATGGTGGACTTTGTGGAGAACACCGGGCGCATCGTGCTGGTGGGCTGGACGCATGCGAAATTCACCTTTGACAAGGACGCCATCATCCGCAAGGAAGTGGACATTTTCGGTTCCCGGAACGCGAGCAACTGCTTCCCGGGAGCCATCGACCTGATCGCCAGCGGCTATGTTCAGGCGGAGAAGCTGATCACCAGGGAGATCCGTCTGGATCAGGCGCTGGAAACGCTCAAGGAGATGGCGGAGCATCCGGAGAGCTACTTGAAGATCCTCGTGGATCTGGAAGCCTGAGGAGGCTGTCATGCCGATCTGTGAAGCAAAGACGCTCTTCGCCCTGGCGGGAGCGAACAACTGCGCCCTCGCCGCGTTCAATATCAGCAGTCTGGATTCGCTCCAGGCTGTGCTGTGGGCGGCGGAGGCGGAGCGTTCCCCGGTCATCGTTCAGGTGCTGGGCGCCACGGAGCGCTATGTCCGGGATGTGGAGACATACCTGGCCGCGGTGCGGCTCTATCTGGAAAACTGCCGGGTGCCGGTGCTGCTGCAGCACGACCACTGCGCAAGCGTAGAGGAGGCAAAAAGAGCCGTGGACCGGGGCTTCGGCGCCGTGATGTTCGACGGCTCGGCCCTGCCCTGGGAGGAAAACCGGCGTCAGACGGCGGAGGTCGCGGAATACGCCCATGCGCGCGGCGTATGGGTGGAAGCGGAGCTGGGCTCCATTCCCGGGATGGAGGATACGGTTTTCTCCGGACATGCGGAATACACGGACCCGGAAAAGGCGGACCGCTTTATCGCCGAGACGGGCTGTGACAGCCTGGCGGTATCGGTAGGGACGGCCCACGGAGGCGTCGCGGGAGAGGAGCACCTTCCTTTCCAGTTCGACAGACTGGAGCGGCTGTGTCTGCGCCGGCCGGGATATCCTTTCGTCCTGCACGGCGGAGCCTCCATGCCGCATTCTCTGCTGGCGTATGTGAACCTCTACGGCGGCGCGGTGCCGTCGGCGCATATCTGCAGCGAGGCGGACATCGCGCGGGCCTGCCGGATGGGGATCCGGAAGGTCAATATGGATGTGGATAACTGGCTGGCCTATACCGGCGCGCTGCGCCAGTTCTTCTCGGAACAGCCGGAATGCTTTTTCCCGACGGAGTATCTGGAGTATTCCCGGAACGCCTGGGAGCAGGAGGTCCGGCACAAGCTGCGCACGGTGGTTTGCAGCAGCGGAACGGCGCCGACGGAGACCTGAGAGGAAAATTGGGATGGACAAACTTCGGTTTTTCGTAGATCTGAAGCGCTTCGAGGTGGCCGGACGGTACGGCGGGATCTGCACGGCCCCCGATCCGGTGACCTGGGCCAAAGAACTGGTCAAACGCAGCGTGGAACTGGGCATGGACCGGGCGGAGGCCTTCAGCGTGGTCTACTTTTTTCCCGAGTCCTGTCTTGTGCCCGCGCTCGAGCAGCTTCGGGCGATGGAAGCCGGACCGGGTCTGCAGGTCGGCAGTCAAGGGATCTATCGGAGAGACACCGCGCCCGGCGGCGACTACGGCGCCATGACGGGCACGAGACCGGCAAGCGCCATGGTCTCGCTCGGTTGCCTGCACTCTCTGGTGGCGCACAGCGACGAACGCCGGGACAAGCTGCAGCTGATGATCGACTACGATCCTCAGATCCTCCGTGACGAGCATGCCATGGAGAGGGCGCAGCTGGCTGTGGACAGGGCTTGCGCCGAGGAGGCGCAGCACGCGCTGGACCGCGGGATGCGGATCCTCTATTGCGTGGGCGAGACCGCGGAGCAAAAGGGCTCGGCGCGGCCGGAGGAATACCTGCCGCGGGTACGCCGCGTGCTGGAGCAGCAAATGACGGTCGGCCTGGGGCGGCTGCGCGGCAGCGCACAGCTCGATCAGGTCTGTCTTGCCTATGAGCCGGTCTGGGCAATCGGACCGGGACGGCCCACGCCGGACGCGGACGATGTCCGTTTTGCCGCCGGCTATGTCAAGGAGCTGTCCCGCTGCCTGCTGGGAAGAGAGCTGAGCGTCGTGTACGGCGGCGGCCTGAAAACGGCGAACGCGGCCGCGCTGGCGGCGGTAGAGAGCCTGGACGGCGGCTTCAACGGCCTGTCCCGCTTCGTGCCGCCCATCCATTTCGATCCGGACGAGTATCTGGAGATCATCCTGGCGTTTCTGCGGGGGAAAGGATATCCCGCGGGAAAGGAGAAACGGCCATGAACCAAGAAACCGAAAAAAAGATCCGGGAGGTCTTCCCGGCCTACACGCCGATGACGGAGCTGCCGGAAGGGCTGGAACTGGAAACCGCGCGGGAAATGTACCGCAAAATGGCGCTGATCCGCGAGTTCGACCTCAGCGCCAAGGACCTGTGGCGCGCCGGAAAGATCCGGGGGCTGTGCCACGCGTATTATTTCGCCGAGGCGATCGCCGTGGGCGCCTGCAGCGCCTTGCGCGAGGGAGATTATACGACCAGCACCCATCGCGGGCACGGCCACGCGCTGGCCCGGGGAGCCGATCCGGGGCGCATGATGGCGGAGCTGTTCGGCAAGGCGGAGGGGTGCAACAAGGGAAAGGGCGGCTCCATGCATATCGCCGATGTGGACAGCGGCATGCTGGGCGCCACCGGCATTGTGGGAAGCGGCATCGCTCCGGCAACGGGGGCGGCTCTTTCGGCAAAGCTGCAGAAAAACGGCCGGGTTTCCCTTTGCTTTTTCGGAGACGGCGGCTCCAACCAGGGTCTGTTCTACGAGAGCATGAACATGGCGGCGGCCTGGAAGCTGCCGGTCATCTTCCTGTGCGAATGCAACGACTGGGCCATCGGCACCGATATCCGCCGGGTCACCGGAGATCCCGTTATCGCGCATCGGGCGCTGGGCTTCGGCCTGCCGGGGATCCGGATAGACGGCTTCAACGTGTTCGCGGTCTACGCGGCCGTGGCCGAGGCCGCACGGCGCGCCCGCGCCGGGGAAGGCCCCACGCTGATCGAGGCCAAGTATATGCGGATGCTCGGACATCATGTGGGAGACGACCAGTTCTATCGGACGAAGGAGGAGCTCGAGCGCATTTCCGTCCTGTACGAGGCGGACCCGCTTCTCCGGCTGCGCGAATTCCTGCTGAACGCCGGCCTGCCGCCGCAGACGCTCGACGAGATCGACCGGGAAGAAAAGGCGCGCGTTGCCGAAGCGGTGCGCTATGCCTCAGAAGACTGCCATGAACCGTCTCCGGAGGAGCTGTATACGGATATCTTCTCGGACATCATTGTGGAATAGGAGGCGGGATATGAGCAGAAAAACCGTAAGAGAGGCCTTGAACGCCGCGCTGGATGAAGAGATGCGGCGCGACGAGCATGTGATCGTCATGGGCTGCGACGTGGGACTGAAGGGAAACCCCTTCGGCGTTACGCTTGGGCTGGCGAAGAAATACGGTCTGGACCGGGTGATCGACACCCCGATCTCGGAGCCGGCCTTTACCGGAATGGGAGTGGGTGCCGCCGCCACGGGGATGCGTCCGGTGGTGGAGATCATGTTCTGCGACTGGGTCACGCTGGCCTCGGACCAGATCATCAACATGGCCGCCAAGATGCGCTATATGTTCGGAGGCAAAGTGGAAATGCCGCTGGTCATCCGGGTCCCCATGGGCGCGGGCGGCGGTCAGGCGGCTCAGCACAGCCAGTCTCTGGAAGCATGGTTCAATCATATTCCCGGCCTCAAGATCGTCGCGCCCTATTACCCGGCGGACTGCAAGGGCCTTTTGAAGGCTGCGATCCGGGACGACAACCCGGTGCTGTTCTTTGAGAATAAACGCTGCTACAGCGTAAAGGACGAGGTCCCGGACGACGAGGATTGGATAACGCCCATCGGC
The DNA here is from genome assembly GCA_947167725.1 of uncultured Clostridia bacterium. Taxonomy (GTDB): domain Bacteria; phylum Bacillota; class Clostridia; order Oscillospirales; family Oscillospiraceae; genus Limivicinus. The sequence goes on from CAMVJF010000003.1 coordinate 19,862, forward strand.
AAGGCGCGCGTGGTCCGCGAGGGCTCGCAGGTCACGCTGGTGACGTATTCGTCCATGGTGAAGGTGTGCCTGGACGCGGCGCAGGAGCTGGCGGACGAGGGGATCTCCTGTGAGGTGATCGACCTGAGGACGCTGCTGCCGCTGGATTATGAAACGGTGATCGCATCTCTGGAAAAGACCGGACGGATCGCCGTCGTCCATGAGGCGGCGACGCGGGGCGGGATGGGCAGCGACATCGTCGCGGAACTCTGTGAGCGGGCATTCGATCTGCTGGACGCGCCGCCTCTGCGGGTCGGGGCGCTGAACGTGCCTCTGCCCTACAACGAGAGCATGGAGGCCGCCGTGCTGCCGGACAAGGAAAACGTGAAAGAGGCGGTGTACAGGCTTCTGTCGAACGACTGATAGGGGGATACGCATATGAGCCGTTATCTGGTGCTTCCGAAGATCGGGATGAACATGGAAGAGGGGACCATCGTGGAATGGCTGGTGAAGCCCGGCGATCAGGTGACGAAGGACCAGCTGATCGTGCGCGCGGAGACGGATAAAGCCGTTCAGGATATTTTTGCCACCGATACGGGAACCATTCTGCGCCTTCTGGCACAGGAGGGAGACACCGTCAAGTGTCAGGAGCCCATTGCGATGCTCGGCGAGGAGGGCGAGATGCCGGAGGAGAGCGCGCCCGCGCAGAAGCCCGGACCGCTGCCGGAAGCTCCTGCCCCGAGGGGAGACAGGCCGCGGATCTCGCCGCTGGCTAAAAAGATCGCGGCGGAAAACGGGCTCGACCCGCGGGAGATCGCCCCGGAACAGGAGGGAAAACGGATCACGAAGAGCGACGTGCTGCGCGAGCTTGCCCGCAAGGCGCCGTCGGCTGTCCCCGATTCGGCAGGAGGGCGCTTCGTGCCCTACTCTGCGATACGCCGCGCCACAGCCCGCCATATGACGGAGAGCGCCGCTCAGAAGCCCAGAGTATCGCTGTCGGTTTCCGTGGACTGCGGGGCGATGATCGCCCTGCGCCAGCGCCTCATGGACAAGCGCAGGATCTCCTATCAGGAGATCCTGGCAAAGGCATGCGCCTGCGCGCTGCGGGATTTCCCGGAGATGAACGCGGTCACGGTACCCGGCGGCATCCTGGTCAAGGAGCATATCGATATCAGCGTCGCGGTGGATACGGAGCGGGGACTTCTGGTCCCGGTGCTGCGGGATGTGGACCGCAAAGGACTGTTTCAGCTGTCCGAGGAATTGACGGAGATCGTGGAGCGCGTCCGGGCCGGAAAGTACAGCGGCGAGGATATCACGGGCGGAAGCCTTACGGTCACCAATCTGGGGATGTTCGGCGTAGAGTCCTTCGATCCCATCCTGAACGCCCCGGAATGCTTCATCCTGGGCGTGGGCTGCATCAAGAAGAGCCCCGTCGTCTTGGATGACAGCATCGTCATCCGTCCCGTCATGCAGATCTCGCTCAGCTTTGACCACGCGGCCTTTGACGGGGCCTCCGCGGCCAAGCTGCTGCGGGCGATACACGAGTATCTGGAGCATCCCGAGACGATGCTTGCCTGACGGTCCTGCGAAGGTAAAAATCAGCGAAGTGCGGGAGCGGACCTGTTACGGTCCGCTCCCGCACTTCGCTGTCCGCTTGCTGTCTGTAAGCGGTCGAGCTTTCCCCTGCCGTATTCTTTTTCATTCAGCGGGGAGCTGCACGCAGAAGCGGTTGATGCCTCCGCCGCTCTCCGCCCAGATCTTACCCTTGTGGCTCTCCACGATCTGCCTGGCGATGGCGAGGCCCAGCCCGTAGCTGTGATTCATGCTCCGCGCCTTGTCCAGCCGGTAGAAGCGAAGGAAGATCTTTTCCAGCTCGTCCTTGGCGATCTCCTCCCCGAGATTTTCGACCGTCAGGAGCGCATGGCGGCCCTGGCGCTTCAATACTACCCGCGTCGCGGTATTCGGCGCGCAGTATTTCTTCGCGTTGTCCAGAAGGATCTCCGTCACCTGCCGAAGCTGGACTTCGCTGCCCTTGACGGAAACGCCGTCCTCGATCTCCGATTCCAAGGCGAGACCATTCTCATAGAACACCGGCTCAAAGGGCAGTATCGCGTCGGCGACACATTTGCTCCAATCCATCGGCTGCTGCGCCCTGCGTGCGTCCGTGTTGTCCGCGCGAGTCAGGGAAAGCAGTTCCTCCACCAATCCCCGCATCTGCTCGCTCATTGTCCGGATCGAGCCGAGGAAGCGGCTGTTGTCCTCCTCGGTACAGCTGCCGGACTGCAGCAGCTCCGTATCGGTCAGGATCACGGTCAGGGGCGTTTTCAGCTCATGCGAGGCGTCGGCCACGAACTGCCTCTGCTGCTCCCAGGCATGCTCGACCGGCTTGACCGCCCAGCGGGCCAGCAGGATGCTGACGAAGAGGAACAGCGCCAGGCCGCCCGCGCCGATCTCAACGGCCATGGTCCCGTCCAGAGAGAGGACGGCCAGCGCGCCGTGCTCGTACATGACTTTTGCCACATCGTCGCCCTTCTCGGCGTAAACGAGCTTAACGCGCCCGGCGACGCCCGCCGTGATGCGGCTGTCGACGGTATCCTTCGCAGCGCTGGTGATGCTCTTGTCGAGCGTTTTCAGCTCCGACTGCACGCTGCTCATGGCCGTCTGCACGGAGGCGAGATCCACCATGGCCAGGAGCTGACCCTCCGTCATGCTCTCCTGGGCGGAAACGAGCAACTTCTCAACCGTCACGCCTGCGGGAACGAGGATGTTCTCCTCGTCCACATTCAAAAGCGTTCCGGAGCCGGAAACCTGCGTGCTGATGCTGCCGACGCCGGCTTGCGCGGATACCACGTCGTCCTTGCTCGACGCGAAGCGCTTTGTCACTTGGCGCCGAAGAAAGAAGACGCCCGCCGCAAGTCCGACGGCAAGAACGAGCAGCACGATGATCACGGTCCGCACCGTTCTGCGCTTTTTCTTCTTTTTAGATTTGCTGAGCGCTTCAAACAGCGCGTCGTCCCGGTTGTTGGTCTGATCCATGGGTGATACCTCCCGATCATGGTTTTCATACGGGAAATATAGTCCCTCAAACTGAAAAGATTCTGAAAAAAGGGAGAGTTTTTTTGATTGAAATCTTATGACATCAGACGCCGCTTTCGACGTCATTTCTCCGACATTCACGGCCGCATCCGCCGCTAAAAACGACGGGAACATGCAAACGGCGTGAACTGCGGCTGAGGAAAGCTTATGGACGATACGATTCAGACAGGCAGACGGCGGCCCGGCATGCGGGAAACCGTTTTTTGAAAAAGCGCATTTCATGTTCCGGTGAAAGCCGTGTCCGTTCCGGATGAGAATCAAAGCGCAGAGGGACAGGACCTTCCGTATCAACGCGGTCGGTACAGATAATCCCTGTGTCGGCGTCCGGAAGAAAAAACCTGATCCGCGGGGCGGCCAGGGACGAGCCTGGCACCCGGGATCAGGATATGGAGATCATGTATCGTTTTGCAGGCGAGATCGATGGATTCAAGTCTTACGCTGCGTAGAACCGCCCGCCGCTAAGAAAACAGGGCAAGGAACTGCTCGGCGCTGATACCGGAGAAATACTGCGACAGATCCACTCCGTCCACGGCTTCGCGATAACCCGCCGCATCCGCGCGTTTCCCCAGAAAACGCCGGGCCAGCTCGGCCGGATCGCGTAAGCTGAAGAAATCTCCCTGAAAGGCAAGACCCCGGATCAGGCCGTCTTCGATGTCGAGACACGCCTCCACAAGACCGACGCCCTCATAGCGGCGGCCGAAGCGCCGAACGCAGGCCGGAGGCGCCCCCCAGTTCCACGCGGGATTGCCGTAGCGCGAGCGACGAATGGCCTCGATCTCCCGCCGGTCTTCCTCGCCGAGGGCAAGGGGGACCGCGCCTTTTCCCGCGGTGAGGCGCTCGAGAAGGAGGGAGCGGAATCGCTCCGGCGGGATATCTGCGGGAAGATGGGCGCGGATGTTGGTGATGCGGCTGCGTACCGAGGGGATGCCTTTCTGCTGCAGCTTGCTCCGCTCCGGGGAGAGCAGGCGGGGGATCCGGTCCAGATCGGAATCATACAGCAGCGTGCCGTGATGCACAAGACGCCCTCCCTCGACGTAAGCGGCGCTGCCCGAGATCTTGAGGCCGTTCACGACCATGTCGTTGCGGCCGTTCAGCTCGGCGTTCACGCCCAGATCCCTCAGGACTTCCAGGACCGGCAGACAGTAGGTGCGCAGATCCAGCCGATCGGGCAGGGGCGCATCGGTGATATACGTATAATTCAGATTCCCCAGATCGTGATAAACGGCGCCGCCGCCGGACTTGCGGCGGACCAGGACGGAGCCGAACGCTTCCAGAGCCTGCGGGTCTACCTCCGACCGGGCGTTTTGATATCGCCCGATCACGACCGCGTTATCGTTCCTCCACAGCATGAGACAGCTTGTCCCATGCTCCAGACGGTCGAACAGCCGCTGTTCGACGGCCAGATTGAAGGCGGGATCGGTGGTATTCAGATCCAGATAGAAAAAAGCGTCCATCGTAATGCCTCTCACAGACCGCTATGCCCTTCTGATGCTATCTTAGTGCGCTTTTCCCGGCTTGCGGAGCTTTTTTGCGCAAACGTTTGCTTTCTCTTCCGCGCGCCGCGGCGCCTGCGGAAAGAGGGCCGTTCCGCACGCCGGACCGCGTTTGCGCACGGCGTCCGCCGGGACGGCCGGCCCGCCGGGGAAAGCGGTCGTTCTTCCGCGTTTCGCATCCGGATTTGCGCAATCGTTTGTGTAATTTGTGCGCAAAAGGGCTCGGGTTTTCGTTATAATACCATCAGAAGGCGTTTCTTATGCGTTGATGAGGAGGAACGAACATGCAAACCAAGCTCAACTGCACTGTCAGCACCGCTTTGAATCAAAAGGTCGCTTTTGTCCCCGGAGAAGAGGAATACGCCTCCCGCGTGCTGGATCATGCGATCAGCGCGGAGCTGTGCGAAGAGATCCGGCGGGTGACGCCGGCGGCGTTCGGCGTGACGGCCAACTTCAGGAAAGTCATCGACGATTTCAAGGTCCCGGCAGGCGAGACTCCCGCGGGCTACCGGGTGGAGTACAGTCTTGACGGAGACAACGTCCTGCGGGCGGATCTGCATCGGGACATCTCGTACGAAAAGAACGAAAAGAAGCGGCCGACCCGTATCCTGTTCTCCGCCGATTCGGCCAACCCCTACGAGGTGGAGCATGTGAAGGACATGATCTCCAACCTGACCTGCAATCCGGCGATCATCTACAACCTTTTTCTGAACAATCCCAAAGCCAATGTCGGCGGAAGGTTCAAAGACCGGGACGAGGTCATGCGCGCGATCGGCGACATTCTGGGGCCGGGCTGCGATATCAGCGTGGAGCTCAACGATCCCTTCGGCGCCAGCGAGTCCGAGCTTCTGGAGGAGGCGGCCCGCTTCAAGGAGATCCTGGGCGAGCACCGGGTCATCATCAAGGTCCCTCACACCGGCGCGGTAAACGCGGAGAATGTCAAGGAACTCCTGACCGGCGACAAGAAGTTCCGGCGCCGCTACAACGAAGGCACCGTCAAGGATTATTTCCGCGGTCACAACCTGGCGCTGTTCATGCACGAGCACGGCTACCGCACGAATTTCACCCTGATGTACGAGCCGTACCAGACGCAGATCGCCCTGCAGGCGAGGCCGACCTTCATCAACAGCTTCGTGATGTTCCGCCAGGACCAGAGCACGCAGATGGCCAGCTATATCCGGGCCTACGAAGCCACCGGCGACGGCCTGTATCTCAGACAGCTGCGCAGCTACATGGTGGAGAACGACTACCTCAGCGCCTTGGAAGCGGACTGCGACCTGTTCTTCGCCTATGACCGGGCCAGAGCGACCCTGAAATATCGGGGCTACGACAAGCCCGACGCCGACGGGCTGGACGGCATCCGGCACAATCTGCGGGCGCTCCGCAATGCGAATCTGCCCGATACGCGGCTGATCATCTGCAACTTCCAGAGCGAGTGGTGCTACCCGGCCGTGGACCGGATGCTGATGGAGCCGGAGTTCGCCGACATGGTGGGCCGCGTCGTCGTGACCGCCCCTCCCGCGCTGCTGGGCGAGTATACCACCAACGCCATCGTCACCCAGTTCCACCGCCGCTTTATGAATGCGGCCAACGGAGCCAAATAATACGACCCTTCCGGAAAACCGTTCCGTACTGCCGGCCGGAAAAATGCCAGGCCTCGCGTCCTTCCCTGACCCAATACAGACCGTATGCCCGCAGGGAAGCGCCTCGCCTGGCATCTTTCGGCCCAATCTCCGAAAAAAAGCAGCCGGGATTGCGCAACGCCGCCGCTTCTTACGAAACTGTTGCGCGCGAATATCACAAAACTCCCCGCACGGTTTTGGAAACATCGCACAGTGGTTTTTCGCATGTTTTGTGATAAGATAAAAAGAAGAGAAGAGCGTCCCCGTCCCGACGCCGGGCGCGGGCTTTCGATCTTGTCCGGCGGCCCCCGGCCTCGCCCGGCACGATCCGGAGAACTGACAGGAGCAGGTGATCAAGATGACATTGAAGGAAATCGCAAAGGAAGCCGGCGTTGCGCCGTCCACCGTGTCCAGGATCCTGAACAACAAGGGCCATCTGGCTGCCAGCCCGGAAACACAGGACCGCGTTTGGGAAGTCGTACACCGCATGGGCTACATCCCCAACAACGCCGCCAAAAAGCTGCGCTCCGGCGAGATCGCCGAGAGCAGCAGCGGGACGACGATCGCCTGTCTGTATGCGCGCATGGGCCGCTCCATGGACAGTCCTTTCTTCCTGGATATCGCGCGGGGGATCGAGATCGAGGCGTTTTCCCATAATTGCTTCATGCGCTATTCCCTGACGACCGGCGACCTTTCCACGCTGCAGACCTTTACGGAGGTGCCGTCCGGGATCGCCGTGCTGGGGCGCTGCAACAAGCGGGTCCTGCATGACCTGAAAAGCATCGTGCCGAGCGTGATCTACGCGGGGCTGAACAGCATCAACGCGGACTACGATCAGGTAGTCTCCGACGGGAAGGACGCCGCCTACAAGGTCATGGAATACCTGATCGGGCTCGGACATAAGCACATAGCTTATATCGGAGAGACGATCGAGGAGATCCGGTATATTGGGTACCGGGAAAAACTGATGGAGCACCGTATCCCGTTTCATGCCGAATATGTCGTTGATCGGCTGCTCTCCGCCGACGGGGGATACAGCGGTATGAAGCTCCTGATGGAGACGGCCCCGGAGGTCACGGCGGTGTTCTGCGCCAACGATCAGACCGCCATCGGCGCGGTAAAGGCCGCGCAGGTCATGGGACTGCGGATCCCGGACGATGTTTCCATCGCCAGTATCGACGATATCGAGATGGCGAAATACATGTTCCCGCCGCTCACGACCGTACATATCCCCACGACCGAGATCGGGAGCATCACCGCGAAGATCCTGATCGACCGGATCCGCGGCGGACACAAGCTGCCCATGAAAATATCTCTCCCGGCGAATCTGGTCATACGGGAGAGCTGCTGCCCGCCGAGGGTCAAGGCGGGCAAGTGACAGCCGTTGCAGGAAAACCGGGAGCGCGCCCACGCCGTCATTCATCGGCGCGGGCGCGCTCCTGCACCGCTCGTGCAGGAATACCGTGAACGCCTCTTTTCCGGGGAAATGAGGTCTTTTTCCGTATCGTCGGCGGAGGGATTGCGGCAGCGGAAAGAGCGGGTTTGCCCCCGCGGCGCTTCTGTGGTATGATGAGTCCCGGGAGATGCTTTCGCCGTCTTCCCGGCTCAGAGAGCGTGAAGGTCCCGCAGGGGAGCGCTCCGCCCTTGTTCGGCCGCGTTCAGCAAAGCATGCAAAGGAGGAATCTGCGCGCCATGACAGACCATGATATCATATTCGCCGCGACGCCGGACGATCCGTTTCCGACGCCGGTCGTGAGCGTTGATCCCGCATACCAGGAGCTGTATCAGGAATGGGTCGAGCAGCGCGACGCAAAGCCGGTCACGCTTGCGGAAAAGCTCGGCGCGATCAAGGCCAGTGCGGACGCGAATTCGCAGATCGTCGCCATGTCGATCACGATGATCGCGGTGTGCATCGTGCTGAAGATCCTCTTCTGCCGCGTTGCGGCGAAACGCCGCAAACTCGTTTCCCGCATGACCGCCGCGGCATGGGGCCGCGTCACAAAGGTCCGGCGATCTTCTGTCGGCCGTCAGACCTCCTTCTTCGCTTCCGTCGGATATGAGAACAACGGCGTCGAGCGCTGCGACGAATACCTGCTCGGCGGATGGAAGTCGCATCAGGAGGGGGACGTGGTGAAAGTGCGTTATGATCCGCACGACGCCGGCGTATCCATGCTTGACGACGCGAAGATACCAAACGGGAGAGAATTCGACGTTGTGCTGATCCCCCTGTTCGCGATCGGCGTGATCGTGCTGCTTTGGGTCCTGCTGTGATATCCCCGAAACCCGCGCGGCCGATCAGCGATGCTTTTCCCGATACTCGCCCGGCGTCATGCCGGCGTATTTCCTGAAGACCCGGGAGAAGTGCCCGTGAGAGGAAAAGCCCAGGTAAGTACTGATGGCCGAGAGACTTTTTTCTGAATAGCGGAGGAGGCGTTTGGCTTCCTCCGTTTTTTCTTTCAGAATGAAGTCGGTCAGGGTCTGGCTCGTCTCCTGTTTGAATTTGCTGGACAGATACGGACGGCTGAGAAAGAATTCCCCGGCCATTTTCTCGACGCTGATCTGCTCCGAGAGGTGATGACGGACGTAGTTGGCCACGTCCAGGGAGAGCTTGGTCGTGTGCTGGCCGCGGTGCAGCTTCTCCACCTGCTCGGTGAATTCCAGCAGCATGTTGTACTGCAGATTCAGGATCTTGCTGTGACTCGTCAGCAGCTCGACCCGCTGGATATAGGCGTCGGAGAGAGAAAAGGCGTCGTCCTGGCGCATGCCGCCGCGGATGGCCGCGCGGGAGACCAGCGTGGCCGTCACGACAAACGTGTTGCGCAGCTGCCGCAGCTGATCGCCGGCGATGGTGCCGCCCTGCACGGCGGGTGCAGACGAGAGCCAGCGCTTCAGCGCCACGGAATCGCCGCGTCGGACGATGCCCATCAGTGCCTCCTCGATCGCCAGGGTGTTGTGCGCCTGCTTGTCGCGCTCTTCCTGCTCGTAAACGCGCGAGGTGCGCCGATGCTCGATGCCGCTTTTGATCATCGTCTGCTCCGCCTCATGGATGGCAAGATCCGAGAGCTCCAGCTTTTCCCCGGCGTTCAGAAAGTGGTTGAGCGTGCAGAGCATCTGCAGCAGCGTCTCCACCGGGAGACGCATGATAGCGTTCATCCCCTCGACAAAGGCGGGGACCTTCTCCTGCGGCACGTCCAGCCGAAAGGCCAGCTCCCGTAGCTGCTGCTCGTCCGCCATGATCTGGGCCGTGGGGCCGACGACGATCCGGACGTCCCCGGCGTTGAGCACGCCGTAATAGTGAAAGAGGGGAGAGGCGTAATAGCCCACGTGCTCGGAAATGGCGAAGACCTCCTCGCAGCACAGCTCCATGGGGTCCCGCGGCAGATCTACGGGAAAACAGCGGAAAAGTTCCTCTCTGCCGCGGTACACCCGCGCCGGGATGCCGTAGAGCCGTGTGATCGACTTCGCCAGGTATTCATGGTCAGTCGGCATTCGTCTCGTCTCCTTTGCACGATCTCATTACGATTATACTGATAATCTTACGATTATGCAATACAGCTCCGGCGTTTTCTGCTATAATATCGTCAGAAACAAGATGGGAGAGAACGCAAGCTGTCGAAGGAGGATCACAATATGAAGCTGCCTGCGAGTCTTGTCAGATCCCCGGAGGTCACCAAAAAAGAGAAATGGCTGGGCTACCTGCTGGGGCCTGCCGGTGCGCTGCTGCTCAACGCGGTGCTGGCCACCTATCTGAACGTCTACTACACCGACGTTCTGAATCTCACGCCGCTCTGGGGCGGTATTTTTCTGCCGGTTTTCCCGATCGTCTCGAAGATTATCGACGCGATCACCAATATCATCATGGGCCAGGTGATCGACCGCACCAGGACGAAGGAAGGCAAAGCCCGCCCCTGGCTGCTGCTGTCGGCGATCCTGGTGCCCGTCACCGGCATCCTGCTCTTTACCGTGCCCGAAAGCAATGATACCGTGAAGGCGCTGTGGGTCATGATCTCCTACAACCTGTTCTATTCCTTCGCCTACACGATCTTCAACATGAGCCACGGCCTGATGGTGCCCCTGTCCACCCGCGACAGCACCGCGCGCGGCGGCCTGTCGGTCTTCAACCAGATCACGACGATCATGATGTCCGGCATCCTGGTGGCGCTGGTCTTCCCCATGGTCATCATGCCGATGATCGGGGTAGACAAGTCCAAGTGGATCTCCCTTATGTGCATCCTCTCCATCGTCGCCCTGCCGCTGACGCTCCTGGAGTATTTCTTCACGAAGGAGCGCATCACGGAAGAGACGGAGAAAGCGGACGAACAGAATAAGCTGTCCTTCGGAGAGCAGATGAGGATCCTGTTCACCGACCGGTATATGCTGATCATCTACGGCTATTTTCTGGTCACCACGATCGGCACGACGATCAAGAACATCGGTCTGGTCTACTACTGCAACTACGTGCTCGGCACCTACAACGACGGCGTCACGCAGATGCTGGTCTCGGTGATCGGCGGCATCCCGATGGGCGTCGGGATCTTCGCGGTCTGGCCGCTGGCCAAGAAGTTCGGCAAACGCAACGTCACGATGGTCGGATGCGCCCTGATCACGATCGGATCCCTGATCTGCTGGCTGTTCCCGACGAATCTGGTCATCGTGCTGATCGGCCAGTTCATCAAGAACACCGGCGGCCTGCCCGGCTCCTATGTCTTCATGGCGCTGTTCGCCGACTGTCTGGACCATATGGAATGGAAATCCGATCTGCGCATCGACGGCGCGGCCATGTCCATCTACAACATCATCGCGGTGGCGATGGTGGGCATCATGACGGGCGTCTTCAACTGGATGCTGGCCAAAGCCGGCTATCTCGCGCCGTTTACCGCCGGCAGCGTGGCGGAGGCCTCCGCAAAGCTGGCGGAGAACGGCTGGGCGGCGCAGGTCGCGCTGGAAAGCCTCAAGCCCGCCGCTGACGGCGTGCTGACGGTCGCGCTTGCGCAGCCTCACAGTGTCAACTGGGTCATCGCCTTCGCCTTTGTCGGGCTGGAGGTCTTCACGAGCGCGATCGCCTTTGTCCTTCTGTTCTTCCTGAACGTGGAAAAGACCATCGGCAAGGAGCAGGCCGAGATCAAGGCCCGCCATGAAAAGGCCGAGGCGTAAAGGCGGACTGCTTTTTTCGGATTCAAAAAGGAGGAAAAAGATGAACGACTACGAGAGAGAACACAACGAGCTCATGCGGCGCTTCGGCGCGGAATGCGCGG
>CAMVJF010000004.1 GCA_947167725.1 uncultured Clostridia bacterium
AAAGTCCATATTCGTCTGGTCCCTGCTGCCGACGGTCCTGGCCCTCGCCGGGCCGACGATGCTCGAGCAGCTGATCCAGACCGCGGTGCAGTACATCGACACCGCCATGGTCGGCTCGCTGGGCACGGCGGCCACCGCCGCCGTGGGCGGCACGGTGACGATCAACTGGCTGATCGGCAGCACGGTCTCGGCCTTCGGCGTCGGCTTCCTGGCGCAGATCTCCCAGGCCTTCGGCGCAGGAGAGGATGAACGGGCGCGCCGCGCCGCGGCGCAGTCGGTGCTCGCGGTGCTCGCCGCGGGGCTGCTCTTCACGGCGCTCACCCTGTCGCTCAGCGGACGCATCCCTGTCTGGATGCGTCTCGAGCCCTCGCTGCGCGCTTCGGCCTCGCGCTATTTCTTCATCCTCTATCTCGCGATGCTGCCGCGCACGGCGCTGATCCTCTTCGGCACGGTGCTGCGCGCCGCGGGCGACACGAGGACGCCGATGCGCATCGGTCTGCAGCTCAACCTGCTCAATGTCGTTCTGAACTTCCTTTTGATCTACGACACGCGCACCGTCTCTCTCCTCGGGCGGAGCGTGACGATCTGGGGCGCGGGAGCAGGCGTCGCGGGAGCGGCGGCCGCCAGCGCGATCGCTTTCCTCTACGGAGGCGCGGCGATCACCCGCGCGCTTTTCCGGCACCGGCGCGTCTCCCCGCGCGGCTTCCCGCTCCGGCCGGACGGGACTGTGCTGCGGCCCTGTCTGCGCGTGGCCTTTCCGAACATGCTCCAGCGCTTCGGCACCTCGCTGGGCTATGTGGCCTTCGCCGCGATGATCAACTCCCTCGGCGGGACGGCCACCGCCGCGCACACGATCGCGAACACCGTCGAATCCGCTTTTTACATCCCCGGCTTCGGCATGATGAGCGCGGCGGCCACGCTGACCGGCAACGCCATCGGCGCGCGGAACGAGGAGCGGCGGCGCAGCACGGCGCGGCTGATCTTCTTCTGCGAGGTCGCAATGATGCTGCTCTCCGGGGCGCTGCTCTTTGCCTTCGCCCCGCAGATGGTCGCTCTGTTCAGCCGCGACGCCGCGGTCATCCTGCTCGGCGGCAGGGTGCTGCGCATGGTCGCGCTCTCCGAGCCCTTCTACGGCGTGTCGATCGTCATCGAGGGCATGCTCCAGGGCGCGGGGCGCACGCTGCGGCCCTTTCTCTTCAACGTCTGCGGCATGTGGGGCGTGCGCATCACGGGCACCTTCCTCTGTACGCAGCTGCTCGGGATGGGGCTCATTTCGGCCTGGGGCTGCATGATCGGACACAATCTGCTGCTCTTCTCGCTGTTCCTGATCTACTACCTCCGCGGCCGCTGGCTGCCGGAGCAGATGCGGGCGGCGGACGTGTAGAACCTCCTTCAAACCAGAAAAGCAGAGCGGACCCGGCGGGTCCGCTCTGCTTTTCTCTCTGTCCGTCCTCAGCCTCTGGTGTAGCTCCAGTTCACGACGGACTCGTAGGTCCTCATAAAGTATTTGCCGAATTTGTAGGTGATGAAGCGCTCCTCATTCTCCATTGTCGGGTCGAAGATATAGGTCGTGCCGTCGATCGTGATCTCGGCCCAGCCGTGGGGATGACGCTGCGTATCGACAAGCCCGCTGTAACAGACCGTGTCGTAGCCGATCGCGCGGGACATCGCCCAGAAGGCGGCGGCAAAGTTGTAGCAGTTGCCCTTGCCGCTCGAAAGCATCTTTCTGGCGGCCTCGATCTCCCAGCCGGTCTCGCCCACGGGCAGCGTCTTGCCGCCGAGGTAGGCCAGCTTGTAGGTCACGTAGTCGTAGACCGCCTGCAGCATTTCCTCCCCGCTCATCTCCTCGGGGTCGATCAGCTCGGGCAGCTTCTCGCGCACGAGCCTGTCGAGCTCCGCGTCGCCGCTCGTGATGACGCCGTCCTCGTCGAAGGCGAAGCCCTCGGCCTCGGCGCTGATGACGGGCAGGCCGTCGGGGCCGATGCAGTGCAGCTCCGTCCCGAGGAAGAACAGGCCCGGCTTGAGCAGCGGCAGCGGCGTGCTCGCGCTCCACTTCTCCACGCCTTCCTCGATCGTGCAGTCGTGGGAAACGACCGCGTCGGCGATGGCGGCGAAGTCCGGATCGCGCGGGGAGATGTCGGCGATCGCGCCGACATCGGCGAGGTCCTCGTGCGCCGCGCCCGTCCGGCCGCAGAGCGCGTTGAAGATCACCACGGCCTCACGGCGGGGAAGCTCGTCATAGGGCGAGACCGTCGGATCGCGCAGCCAGCCGCGCTCGGCGGCCAGGGCGAAGGCGCCGCGATAGGGGTCGTTCGGCGCGATCTGCTCGAAGCTCTGCTCCGTGGTGCTCTCGGGGAAGAAGGCGCCGAGGAGCTGGAAGAAGTCGCCGTAGCTGATCGGCTCGTCCGGATGGAGACGGCTGCCGGAGAGAACGCCGAGATCCTTGAGCGTCGCCGCCGCCGCATAGCAGGACGCGGAGCTGTCCACATCCGTGAAGCGGCCGGAGCCGACCGCCGTCGTGTCGAGCAGCGAATAGAGGATCTCGACCGCCTGGCCGCGCGTCAGCGCGTCCTTCGGGCGGAAGAACTGGGTCTCGTCGAGCTTCAGATAGGCCTCGTGATGCTTCGCGCCGCTCTCGTCGCGGAAGGCGATGGCGTAGCGGGCGCTGTAAGAAAGGTTCTCATACAGGCGGATCTGCGCGCGCTTTTCCGCGCGGCCCTGTTCGTCAGCCCAGCCGAGGAAGGTGTAGCCCGGGATTTGGGGCCCCTCCGGTAGGCTCGCCATCCCGTCCTCCCCCGCGGGGACGACGATCGTCGAGCCGTCGGGGATATAGCAGGTGATGCTGATCGTCGGTACAGGCGTCGGCTCCGGGGTCGGCTCAATGTCCGGGATGAACAGGATGCCTGCCTTGGCCAGGTACAGCGCGCCACAGAGCAGCGCGGCGACGGTGAAGGCAATGATGGCGAAAACGCGCCAGACCACCAGCTGCGCGGAGAGCTTTCTCTCCCGCGACGAGCGCACGGCCGTGTGTCTGACCGGCTCCTCGGCAGCGGGCTCCCTCGTCGTCTTTTTCTTCGAGGGCTTGTCCTTCGGCGCCTTCTCTTTCGTCGTTTTTTCTTTCGTCTGCATGTCGTTTCTCTCTTCTCTGATGCTTTCCGTCCGGGGCGCGGCGGCACGCGGAGCGGCGTTTTCAACACGGTAGTAGTACGGTGTCACAGGCGCAAAGCGCCGCTGTGACGCATGAAATCTCATCCGGGAAACCGCGCACGGCGGTCATTATAACACATCCGCCCGCAAATGTGGAGCATTTCTTGCAAAAAAGCTCAATTTCCGTCCGGCGCATCCGTTCCGCCGCCGAGAGGCTGCAGTTCGCCGTGGAGCACCGCGCGCGCCTCGGCAAAGACGTAGGAGCAGGTCGACAGCATCAGCTGCCGCGCCGCCGGGTCCGGCTTGAAGTCCGCGCGGGACGCGGAGAGCGAGGCGGCATTTTTCACCCAGCGATCGAAGCCCGGTTCGCCGTCGCGAAACACCGTATAGATCTCGTCATAGGCCGAGACGGTGTGCGCGCTGTAGAGGACGACCCTGTAATCCCCCTCCGGCGTCAGAAGCCACATGAGGGGATGCGCATCGAACCAGCGCTGGTCCTGCCAGTTCTCGAGCTCGGCGAACATGGAGCCGTCGCGCATGTTGTGTCCGTACAGGATGAGGTTGCGATCGCTGAGATTGCGGCTGTGCGCGGCCTCGGCAAAGATCGCGCCCGCGGCGTTCTCGCTGCCGTCGTAGCTGCGGCGCAGGTAGCTGTCGTTGCTCTCGCCGAGCAGCACAGGATAGTTGATCGCGCTGTCGGGGCAGTAGAGCCAGCCGATCACGTCGGGATTGACCGCTCGCAGCGCCTCGAAATCGACGCGGATCGGCGCGCGTTCCTTCCCGCCCGCTTCCTCCGGTGCGGTCTCCGGGGCCGCCGCGCTCTCCTGCTCGCGCGCGGGCGCGGCTGGAAAGGGCGTTTCCGCCGGGGCGGTAAAGGTCTCCGCCGCCGTCCGATAGAGCCTCTCGCTCTCGCGGTACTGCCGCTTGATGAGGATCACGCCCGCGGCGCAGGCTGTGAACACGAGCAGCGAGAGCGTGAGGAGCGTCGTACGTACGATACGCTTTCTCTTTTCCCCGCGCCGTTTTCCGCCTCGCTTTTTGCTCCCGGGCGGCGCGGCGGAAGGCGTCTCCGCCTCCGGTGCGGCGCGCCGCAGCTCGCGGCGGCGCTCCCGGATGCGCACGCCGAGGATGTTGAACATCGCGCCGCACAGGGCAAAGCACAGAAGATAGGCCTTGCCCACGGGGCTCGCAAGCAGAGCCATCGCGCGGCCCAGCATCGGGAAATGGCGCTCGACCCGGCCGACCACTGCCTCGTAAGGGACGGGCGCGAAGTCGACGCTCTCGTTGGCGTCCCCCTTCGTCACAAGCTCATGGGCGATCTTGCGGTTTTCTGCGACGCGGTGCGTCACCGGACTGTCCTTGTCAAGATAGACGATGATATCACCCGGTGCGAGCGTGAGCGGATCGACGGCCTTTGCGTAGACGGCGCTGCCGATCGGGATCGCGGGCTCCATGCTGCCGCTAACGACGTGGAAGATCTCATAGCCGAACAGGCGCGGCAGCGTCAGCGGGGCGCAGAGCGCGATCACAAAGAGCAGGATCAGCGTCCCCAGCACGCCGCAAAGGGCAGGAAGCCAGTTCCCGCCCTTTTTCTTTATGGCCTTTTTGTTCTGCATCCTCTGCTCAGTCATCGATCTCGTCCGATCCGGTTTCCTTTTCTGTGCGTTTTTGCTTCCGATAGAACAGCAGATACCAGTAGAGCGCGCCGAGGAGGCCCAAAAGCAGAATGCTCGTGAGGATCACCACGGTCTTGGCGGCGCCGGGGCGCTTCGCCGGCGCGGCGGTCTGCGCCGGACTCGGCGTCGATCCGTCCTCGATCGCGCCCTGCGGGATGTCGAGATCCAGGATCTCTTCCTGATCGGGCGTCGTCTGCGCTTCGACGGTCGGGGTGTTTGCCGGCGTGTTCGCGGCATTGTTGTTCGCGGCGTTGTTGTTCACGACATTGTTGTTCGCCGCGTTGTTCGCCGCGTTCGCGGTGACGTTCTTGTTGTAGACGAAGGTCCAGGTCGCGTCGCCGTTGAGCGTACCGGTGATATACGGCTTGGAAGGCGTGTAGTCCTCTTTATACGCCGCCTGCACCTGCGGCTTGTCGCCGACATTGCCGTAGTAGGTCCTCGGCGGCAGCAGCTGATGGCCGTTCGCATCCTCATAGCGGATCGTAAGTGTGACGGCTTCGTCCTTCAGACCGTAGACCACCACGTAATCCGTGTCGTGGTCGATTTTGGTCGGCAGATAGGTGTAAAGCTTCGCGTCGCCCTTTCCGCTCTCACGGATGCCTAAGACGCAGTAGGTTTCGGAGCTGACCGTGACGTCGGCCTCGTCGAAGGAGACGGCGTTGTCGACCATGTCCGCACCGTTGATCGTTCCCTGGTTGCCCGTGAAGATGCGGGATTTATAGGTATAGTCCGCCGCCGCCCCCGGCGCGCAGGAGAGGAGCAGCGCGAGCAGCAGGGCGAGGGAGAGCAGTCTTTTTTGCAGCTTCATCCTTTTCCCCTCCTCTTGCTGAAGAGCCGGTCTGTATAGGCGTCGAGCGCCAGATAGAGGAAGACCAGTCCGCTGACCGTCATCAGGAGGTAGAGCGGCAGAAGATTCATCTGGTCGTCTGTTTTGACCACCTTGGTATTCGTCACTTCCGCGGCAAAGCGCATCGTCAGATCGGCGTAATCGTTCTCGCTCTTTCTCTGATAGCGGTTGCCCTGCGTCTCGCCGTCGAGTGTGACGGTCAGCTCCACATAGCTCACACGGCCCTTGCCGACGGTGTCGAGATAGAAGTAGTCCTCCAGGCTGTCCGTGGCCTCGCGCAGGCCTTCGCGCCCGCCCTGGATGTCTTCGCCGCCGACGCGCGCGCTGCTGAAGAGCTTGTCGGTGTGCCCGTCAGGGTAGGTATAACGCAGCTCGTAGGCATAGCCGCCGCCCTTTGCCGTTTCGTTCTCGAGCGAACGGAGGACCTCGTTTTTCATGTACCAGTCGATCTTCTTCGCATACTCGTTCTTCAGCCTGACGCGGATGTTGAGCGTATCGCCCGGCTGCATGCCGCTGCGTGTGTCAATAAAGCTCGATGCGTCGAAGTTGCTGACGATCTTTCCCTTTTCGGTAAAGGTCACCTGCCAGTCGCTGCTGTCGATCGTTTCGGCAAAGGCCGGAGCGGAGAGCGCGCAGGCGAGCAGGAGAAGCAGAAACAGCGCTGTGATTCGTTTTTTCATTTCTCAGCTCTCCTTCCACAGGCCCCACGAGCCCTTGCGCGCCGCATCGCCGCTGTGCGTCTGCACCGCGTCGACCTCGATCTGCAGCACGAAGCCCGCGCCGTCATAGCTGTACAGGTACGTTCCGGTGCTCGAAAGCTCGACCTCTTTCACGATCGAGCTGTCGATCGTGACCGTCTGCGGGAACGGGACCGGATCGCCGCCGGGGCTCAGCTTTCCCTGATAGTAGTACACGCTGCGCTCGAGCGTCTCCGCGCCGGGGTCTTTCACCCAGCCCGCAACGTTGTCGGCCAGAACGATCTTTCCCGGATCGAGAGAGCGATCCTTTGTTCCCTCTCCGGCGAACCAGCCCGTCGCGGTCGCCGTGCCGCTGGGAGCGACCCAGTACTTGTAGACCGTGATGCGCACGTATTCGTCGATGCTTCCGCTGTTGTAGACCGCGAGCGGAAGGCTGTATGTCTTGCCGATCTTGAATTCCTTGTCTCCGGCCGCTTCGGCCACGTCCTTGGCGCCGACCTTCATCACGCCGAAGCCGGAAGCGTAGGTCTTGCCGTCCTCCTGCAGCGTGACGCCGATGCTCGTCGTGGAGAGCTGGGATTCATATATGGTCGATTCCTGGAGATTCAACGCCGCGCGCACGCTGTCAACAAAGCCGGTCAGCAGCAGCACGAGCGCCAGCAGGAGCATCACCGCCGTCGCGGCGGGGGATCGGAGGATCTTTTTCATCTGTTTCTCCCTCCTATTCCGCCGCGGGCGCGTCGGCGCCCCAGGCCGTCCGGAAGTCCGGCTTGCCGTCCGCGGTGAAGATCGCGGGCGTGCTCTCATAGGCGATGAT
This sequence comes from uncultured Clostridia bacterium, assembly GCA_947167725.1. Classification (GTDB taxonomy): domain Bacteria; phylum Bacillota; class Clostridia; order Oscillospirales; family Oscillospiraceae; genus Limivicinus. Next base: position 7,186 of record CAMVJF010000004.1, read on the forward strand.
CACGTTGCTCTTCTCGCCGGGCTCCGCCCCCGCGGGCAGGACCTCGGACACCGAAACGTGCAGCGCGTCCGTCGCCGTGCCGCCCTCGAGCGGCAGCATGTAGTAATAATAGAAGTCCCCGCTCAGGCCCTTTTTCCAGTTGCTCCCCGTATAGCCGAGCTTGTCCTGGTATTTCGCCGCGGCAAAGGCTTTGACGCGCACGAACACCGTCGCGGCGTCGGGCTCGTTCGTGATCACGACTTCCTTATGATCCTCAAATTTTTCCCCGATCGGGGGCGTGTGGCCGATGCGCAGCACATAGCCGCCTTTTGCGGCGTCGTTCGCCGTGAAATACGCGCCCGACGCCCCGATCGTCAGCCCCAGCACCAGCGCCGCCGCCAGAAGGAGCAGGATCGCCGTATTTCGTTTCATGTCCGCTCCCTCCTCAGGGCGTGCCGGGCGAGACGAGCTCGCTCTCATCCACGCCGGGGTCCTGGTTCTGGGCAATGATGACCCAGTGTTCGCCTTCCTTGTATTCAAAGGAGTTCTCGATCCCGCCGCCGCCGTTCGTGCCGTCGCCCTCGTTGAAGAACTCGACGATCTTGACGGGAGGCTCCGTGCCGATCACCAGACCGTTCTCGGTCATAAGGCCGCTGTAAATGGTCTTCGTGCCGGGGCTCGGCTTGCAGGACGCACCGAAATACGTCTCTTCGACCGTGACCTCGGCGCCGATCGGGATATTCCGGGCAATCGTCGCTTTCGAGCCGTCTGCCGCGAGCGAGACGGAAAACACGGCGCTGTATACACTCGTGTCCGGGGCGTCGGGCATCGCCGCGTCCACCCGGAACACAAACAGCGCTTTGCTGTTCACATGGTAGTTGCGCAGCGTCTTTTTGATGATCAGATCCGCCTTGCGGTTTTCCGACTCGGGCTTGAGATAGAGGGTCAGATCGTAGATCCAGGCGCCCTCCGCGGCGCTCGTGACCGGCTCGTCCGGGACGATCGGACCGTCGTCGTCATAGCGGTAGTTTCCGAGCGTTTCGCTCTTGTGGGGAAGCGTGACAAGCAGGGGCAGATAGCGGTACTTGTTCCCGCTCGACTCAACCTTTGTCGTGAGCGCGCCGCCGGCTGCCTCCTCATCCCAGTAGTCCGTCTCCTCCGTGTGGGCAAGCACCAGATACAGCCCCTTGTCCATCGTCCCGCTCGCGGGGACGCGCACGGATTCCGCGCCCTTTGCCTTGACGGCGGAGAGCTTCGCGGGCTCCGCGGTGCTGTTTTTCACGACGGCCGCGGCGGCCTGCGCGAGCTCGTCCCACTTCGCGGCGCTCAGCGCGGCGTTGGGAACGTTCACGCCGTCCGCGAGCGTCATGCCCGCGGCGGCCGCCGTCGTCACGCTCGCGTCGTCGAACGGTGGGATGAAACGGTAGCCGTAGGCGTCCACGCCGGGGATCGCGGCCGCTTCCGCGACCTTGTAGACGTCGACGGTGATCGCGGCGTTATCCCTCAGATCCTCCGCAAAATCCGCATACGAACTCACGGGGTACACCGTCAGACCGCAGCCGCCGGCCGTGAGATCGACCGGCGCGGCCGGCTCTTCCGGGCTCTCGGCAAAGGCCCGCGCGCCGGGCAAGGCCGGAAGGCTAAGCAGACAGACGAGCGCCAGCAGGCAGGCGGCAAGGCGTGCCGCCGCGCTCACAGATCTGTTTGTCACGGGCTTTCCCCTCCTTCTTTTGCTATTCTCTCTTTGTGCGCCCGGCGCTCCTCCGGACTCCGTCTTCCGTAGAAGAGCAGCGTACCGAGCAGAAACACGAAAAGCGCCGGGATGCCGATCGCCGCGATCCGCAGCGCGGCGCCGCCGACAGGCGCGGCGGGCTCGTCTTCCGGCAAGTCCGCCGTGCGCCGTCCGCGCACGAGCAGCCGATGCGTGTTCACGCCGTAAGGCGTGCAGGTGACAAGCGTACAGTAGTCCTCGCCCGGGACGATCTCCAGCGCCCGGACGTCCTCCGGCAGCGTGACGAGGATCTGGTCGACCTCATAGCAGAGCGTCCGGCCGAGGGCCGTGATGCGGAAGCGGTCGCCCTCGCGGAGCGTGTCGAGATCCGTGAACAGGCGTACGCTCGGCAGGCCGCGGTGTGCGGAGAGGACGCAGTGCGTGCTCTCCCCTCCCACCGGCAGGGAGCTCCACTCGATATGGCCGACCGCCCTTTTCAGGATCGTCTCGTCGGTGCCATGATAAAAGGGAAGGTCGGTCTTGAGCGCGTCGATGTGCACATAGCCCATCAGCCCGTCGCCGGAGAGATCCATCAGCGCGCCGTAGCGCGCCCGTTCCTCTCCCTCGAGCAGAAAGGGGTTCTTCCTCTCCTGCATGGCGGCGTTGTACGCCCGAGCCGCCTCGAGCTGCTCCGTCAGCGCCGCGCTCCCGCTCTGCTCCACGGAACGGTCGTACGCCGCGATCACGCGCCGCGCTTGCAGGCCGTTTCCCCAGTCGCTGAGCGAGGGATAGGCGATGAGGATCGCCCCTCCGACGGCCAGCAGGATCGTGAGCGCGCTCAGCACGCGCGAGACCCGCCTCCCGGGATCGTGTTTTTTCTTCATTCTCTTCCCTCGCGCACGGCGCCTCTCAGCGACGCTGTGTCTTTTTCAGCATCGCCAGCGCGAGCGCGAGCAGAAGCATCGCCGCGCCGAGCACATAGTAGATGCCCGTGCCGCCGCCGCCGGTCCCCGGCAGCACGGCGCCCTTCGGGTTTTCGATCGTGACGCGATAGACGCGCTGGGTCGGCGGGATCTCCCCGCCGATCACCGCGCCGCTGTCATCGAGCGCATCGGCCGGTCTGCCGTCGATCGTTACGCCGTCCGCGCCGACCACGAGACGGAGCATCGCCGTGAGCCGGTGATAGCCCGCGGGCGCCTTCGTCTCGCGCAGCCAGTAGGTCCCCGCCTGCAGATCGCCGAGCTTGAGCGTTCCGTCCGCGCCGGTGACGAGCTCCGCGGCCAGCGGAGCGGCCGTGCCGGACGCGGTGGTCTTCGGCTTGCCGTCCTCCACGTCCGCGTCGCGGTAGAGCTCGAAGCGCGCGCCGCTGAGCGGGGCGGAGACGCCGTTCTCTTTCTCGGAGTCGATCTTCAGGAGGAGCAGCTCGTAGTTCCGGATCTCGGTCTTGAGATCGGAGTCCCTGGCAAACACCCGCACCGTGACGGCGAGCCGGTCGCTCTCGTTCACGGTCACATAAAAGCTCACGCGGTAGACCTTCTCGCCCGAATCGTCGACGAGCTTGAGATAATACGTGCTGCCCCCCGGCTCTTCCGCGCGAAGTCCCTCAAAAGCGAGCGTCCCCGGCGCCGTCAGCGTCGCGCTCCCCTTTTCGTTGTGCAGCGCCGCGTCCGCGTAGAGCGTATAGCTGCCGACCGCGTTGACCGGGATCTCCAGAGGTACGGGCGTATAGGTGAAATCCGCGGCCGTGCGCGGGCAGGCGCAGAGCGTCAGCAGCAGGCACAGCAGGAAAACGGCACTTGTTTTCAGTTTTTTCATCCCTCGGTCCCTTCCTCTGTCATGCTCAGCAGCACGACGGTCCTCGCGCTGCCCTCCCCGTCCGCGCAGGTGGACAGGGCCAGAATATGCGTGTTGTCCGGCTCGGTGAAAATGCTCGCGCGCTCGCGCGCGAGGCGGATCACGGTCTCGCTCTCCTGCGGCTCGAAGATCCCGTCCGCCGCCGCGTCGATCTGCAGCACGGCGAAGCTCTCGAGCCGGAAGAGCTTCTCCCCGGCGCGCAGCGTCCCGCCGCGGTGCTCGTCGAAGTAGCGCCTGTCATAGAAGCGGTCGAGCGCGCCGAACATGAGCTCCGCGTCCATGTGATGGCCGTAGAGCAAACAGTAGCTGTCCGAAAAATCCGCGCTGTTGCGGCTGTCGAGAAAGATCGAGCCGCTCAGCGAGTAGCTGCCGTAGGGATCGGTGTTGAGATACTCCCGGTTGTCCTCTCCCTGCATCACGGGGTAGTCGATTTTTGTGCCGTCGATGCGGATCCTCGCCACATAGTCCTCGGTATAGCTCCGTCCGGAGGCGGCGGCCTTTTCGCCGCGCACCGCCGCGGCGTGCCGGAACACGTAGACGGTATCGCAGAGGCAGTAGAGCCCGACAAGGAAGACGAGCGTCAGGCCGAGCAGGAGCAGCCGGTCGACGATCGCGTCGATCGCGCGTATGATCTTCATCTTTTCCTGCTCAGCTCCCTTCCCGCCCCGAGAGGGGCCAGTTTTTTACCAGCCGCGGCGGCGCAGCAGCAGGATCAGACTGCCCTCCGTGTCCTCGCACGGCACCGCGCCGAAGAGACGGGAGTCGCCGCTGTTGTCGCGCAGGTCGTTGAGCACGAAGAGCTCGCCGCTGCCGACCGTGCAGGGATAGCTCACGTCCGCCCCCGCGGCGGGTCGCGTCTCATAGAATACGGTCTCGTCGGGGATGGCGCCGTTGACGCGGAAGCAGCCTCCCTCGTCCATCTCGATCACGTCGCCCTCCACGCCGACTACTCTTCCGAAGCGGCGTTCACCGTGCGCGCGGTAGGCGATCACGTCGCCGCGCGCAGGGCGCCGGAGCCGGAGACTGATGAAAAGGTCTCCGTCGCGTACGGCAGGATACATGTCGTTCGTATGGACCACGAACACGCCCAGCACGAAGTGCAGCGTCAGCAGCAGAAGGCCCGCGAGGATCAGAAGCTTGATCCCCAGCCGCAGGCCCGCCGCCGCGGCGGAATCCTTCTTCATCTCTTCTTCCTCCTCTTTGCGAGCAGGAGCAGGATGCCGCCGCCGCTGAGCGCGACGAGGGCGATCGGCGCGATCAGGCCGAGATTCACGCCGGTGGGGATCTCCATCTCCGCCGTGTTCGTGACCTTCACCTTCACACCGCTCGTGTCGTCGAGGGGCAGGCGGCCCTTCGGCGGATCGTTCTGGGTGACGGTGCCGCCCTCGGTCTCGTAGCTCGCCGTGTAGATCAGCGGGACGTCCTCCTTCACCTCATAGAGCGCGTTGGCCGGCAGCGGGATGTGCACGCTTTGGCCATGCTTGAGCCTGATCTCCGCGACGCCGTTTACAAAGACGACCTCGCTCAGATCGCCCGTCGTCGGGACCGTGCAGCTGCCGAGGTCCGCGACGGTCAGTTTGATCGTAAAGAGCTTGTTTTTGTTGCCGAGACTGCCCGTGACGCGCTTGGAGATCTCGAGCCAGCTGAGCACCATCGGGTTCTCCGCCCGGAGCACCAGCGTTTCGCCGTCCACAGCCGTGCTGAGGATGGGATCGGCAAAGCTGCGCGTCGGCGCCGAGGCGCGCTCTTCAAAGACGCTGTAGTCGATCCTGCGCATCACGCCGCCGATCTCGGTCTCCGCCTGGACGGGGACGAGATCGAGCGTGCGGTGATAGCTCGTTTTGCCGCTCTTTCCGTCCGAGCGGAATTCCGTCCAGTCGGAGAGCGGTTCGTAACCGTTGCCTCTGAGGGTGTATTCAAAGGCGTCCGTGACCACGCTGCCGTCCACTCTGCCGACGATCGTGAAAACGGATTCGACGCTGTCGGGCAGATCGCCGACGACGCCGCTCCACTCCTTTTCGAGACGGATCGTGTCGTAGTACAGTCCGCAGTTCCAGTCGCCGGCGATGTAGCGCCCGGAGGTGATCTTCTCCGGCGCGGGCATCGCGATCGTCGTGTAGATGTTGGCGTGGTGCATCTTCGTCCCCGCCATGCCGCGCAGCTGCAGCGCGCCGCTGCCGTAATTGCCGACGCTGCGGTTGGTCATGGTGAAGCCGAGATCCTCGATCAGGGTCGTCGCGCTCAGACGGTCGAATTCGATCGGTCCGTCAAGACGGCTCGATCCGACGTGATAGCTGCGTCCCTCGGCGCTGAAGCGGATATAGATCTCGCCCCGGCCGAGATTGGTAAAGCTGTAGTAGCCGTTGGCGTTCGTCGTCGTGACGAGCTCGTTGCCGAGCAGGTCGCGGCCCTGGACGAACTCGCCTGCTTCGTTTTTCTCCAGAACCTGGACCGTGATGCCGCGCAGCCGTCTGCCGACGTCCGCGTTGGTGATCATGCCGTCGCGGTCCATATCCAGCCAGACGATGCCGCTGACGCCGCGCAGCACGGTGTTCACCTGCCGCTGCTGCGAGCTGAGGATCGATCCCTCGCTGCCGACGCGGAAGTGGAAGTCGTCGCCGTACCGGTCGCCGCCCGTGCGCGTCTGGCCCTCCGCGTTTTCGATCAGCTCGCTGCCGTCGAGCGCGCTCATGCGCACGAAGATGCGCGCGGCCATGTCGGAGCTGATCTCCGGGAGGTCGGCCCGGATCGAGGGCGCGGAGCTGTCGCTGTCGAGAACGGTCAGGGCGGGCACCGTGAAGACCACGCTGCGCGTCGCGTCGTCGAAGCGCTGCGCCAGCACGCTTCCGTCCGCCTCCGCGTTGTCGTACAGCGTGTCGAAGGGCGTCCGCGTGCTGCCCGCCCAGGACGCGCAGCTTGCCGCCGCCGTTCTTGTAGGCCTCGTAGCTCGCGTCGTCGTTGAACTGCATCACGATCTCCTCGACGCGGTAGCCGCCGTGGAACTCCGTCCCGCGGCCGTCGCCGTTGTAGGGCAGCACGTCGAGAAGCTGGATGTTTTCGAGCTTTTCGCGGGTATAGTTCTGATAGTTGAGGGTGAAGCCGATCTGCTCGTTGATCTCCGTGAGGGTCTTCTCCACGCCCAGATAGATCGCGTCGCCGTCGTTCTTGACGATGTGGATCGCGACGCGGTCCGTTTTGATCGTCGCGGCGAGGACGTTCTCTTCCTCGTAGGTCGCGTAGATCGAGGCCGTGCTGGTGAGCACGTCGCCGTTCTTCACATCCTTGTCGACGTCCCATTCGTCGCCGATCTTCGTGCGATAGGTGATCTGCGGCAGAGGCAGCGAGACGTCGCGGACAAAGGCGTTGAAGACGATGGTGGTGGTCCCGTCGGAATGGACCACGGGCGTGCCCATCTTCCAGAAGTCGCTCTCCTCATAGCCGGAGTCGCTGAAGTCCATCCCGAAGCTGCCCTCTTCATAGGTCAGGCCCTTGGGGATGGTCACCGTGACGGTCAGATTCGTGTACTGGTTGACCTCGTCCTTCAGCTCGCCCGTGCGCAGGACCTCGCTGGCCGCGTCCACCGCCGGCCAGACCTTGAAGCTCGCCGTGCGCGTGTGGTGCACGTCGTAGTGCGTGGCGCGCACGCCGCTGTACTCGTTGGTCTCGTAGTCCTCGTTGGTGATGCGGATCGAGGTCGTGAGCGTATAGAGCAGGATGGAGTTGCCCGAGGCGCTGCCGTTGTGCGTCCCGCCGATCTGGCTGCCGTTGCGGTACTGGGTCTTGTAGTACTGCGGGAACTCGTAGTTGCCGTAGTTGAAGCGCGTGCGCATCTCCGGGAAGACGCTGTTGTCGTAATAGGCCTCGTAGTAGGCGGGATTGTCGACCTTCGTCGTGTCGTAGCCGAAGACGCTCAGGTCGATATAGGTGTTCCCGCGCGCAAGGCGCATCTCGGGATGATCGGCCCAGTCGAAGCTATAGAGATGCAGGCTGTCCTTGTTGTTCGGGAAGGCGCTCTTGTACTCCGGCCGGTAGGTCGTCCAGCCGCGCACCTCGTGCGTCGTGGCGTAGGTGTTGCCGGTATAGCTGAAATCGTCCGTCACGGTCAGCGGCGCGTCGAGCCGGATCGAGCGCTGGCGCCGGATGCAGCAGTCGCGAAGCTCATAGAGGATCGCCACGCACTCCTTGCCGTCGGCCTCCAGCTCGGCGAGCGTCGTGTAGTAGACCAGGTTTTCCTCGCAGTAGCTGCGCATGTCCGCCGTGCCGCCGTCGTCCTTGCCCGCGAGATCGCCTTCGGTATAGGTCTGCTTGTTCCAGGCCGTGCCGTCGGGCTTGGCGGCGTAGAGGATCGTCAGCGTGTAGCTCTGCGTCGCGTTGTAGGGCGAGTTCCTGGGATTGCTCCACTGCGTCTCGGTCTCCGAGTTGCTGATAATAAAGCCGTTGACCTCGTTGCGCCCCGTGCGCAGATTGAAGCGCTCCCCTACGACCGCCCTCGTTTTGTCGGTCGGAGAGAGGTGGAAGGCCGTGGGGTCGTACTTCTGCAGGAGGTTCAGCGCCGTGAGGTAGTTGTACTCCAGCTTGTTGTGGATCGCGGGGTCGAACACGTCGTCCGGGATGTACTGGTTCGGGAAGTTCTCGGGATCGTCCGTGCGGTATTCCTTGCTCGAGAAGATCAGACGGCTGCCGACGTAGATCCGCTCCGTCGCGAGCGGCGTCGCGGCTTTGCCGGTTTCGAGCTCCATGATGGCGTCGGCGGCGTTGGCGTAGTAGTTGACCGCGCCGATCCCGTCGCCGGTCGCATCCCCGTCGCCGTTGGAGACGTACATACCCGTCGAGTTCGCAACAAAGTTGTCGGAATAGAGCATCTCGTTCGTCGCGTGAGCGGGGGCCTCGGCGCCGAAATACCGCTCCAGCTGCGTCGGATCCGGCGTCTCGGCCGGGTCGTGCAGGATGCCCTCCGCGGTGCTGTAGACCTCCTGTCCCGAGATCCGCTCGATCTCGAGGTCGGAGACCACGGCCTGCATGTCGATCGACAGATAGCCGCTCTGATTCTGCGCGTCCTTCTTCTCGAAGGGGAAGATCACCTGGATATAGCCGGCCGAGAAAGCCTTGACGTGGCCGGGGCTCCAGGGCAGACCGTTCGTCCCGTTGTCGGACAGGGTCGGGTTGGCGTTTTCCATCTTGTCGAAGGCGTAGCCCTTCAGCCGGATGTGCATCACCGTCTCGCCGTCCCCCGCCGCGGGCTGGTTCCCGAGGAGGAGCCAGTTGCCGCCGCTGTAGGCCGAATTCGCGCCCGCGGCGACGCCGCCGCTCTTGTTCAGAGGCGCGGCGTTGTTGGCGCTCCGCGACGGGAACGCGAGCTCGTCCTCGTCGTCCCAGTTCATGTTGACCGCGATCGACGCGGCGCCCAGCGGGCGGCCCGTGTCCGCAAAGCTGTTTTCCTTGTAGGCCCAGATGTAGGGAGCCTTGGTCATCTGCTCGCCGCTGCTGTCCGTGATGGGCTCGCCGTTGAGATAGAGCCCGCCGCGCATGCGAAGGTCGAACTCCAGCTCGTCCGTCGGGAGCTCGAGGCCCTTGATGCCCTTCGCGGGGTCGTTGTTGTACATCTCGACCGTCACGCCGTAGCCGAGCATCGTGCCGTGGACCACATGGTCCTGTCCGGGCTTGTAGTATTCGTTCTGCGCGGCCTCCTGCCCGGTCTCGAGATCGAAGTAGCCGGTATAGGACAGCGCGTTGTTGCTCAGCAGCGTCAGGTTGTAGCGGCCCGCCGCGGACACGGTCAGCATCTTCGAGGCGCACGCGGCCGGATGGTCCGTGTTGTCCTCGTTGCCCTCGATCCAGGCGGTGAAGGTCGGCTTGAAGGTGTCGCCGTTCTTCATGTGCCGGACCGTGACGTAGATGTTCTTCGTGTTCTCAAAGGCCTGGTCCTCCGCGCCGATCTTCGCCTCGTAGGTAGCGTTGAGGACCTGGACCGGTTTGCCGTCGACGTACTGCGTGATGACCGACCAGCTCTTGAGATTCGTGCTTGCGGCCGTGTCGAGCGAGAATTCCGCCTCGCTCTCGTCGCAGGGCAGCACGCCCCGGATCTGATAGTAGTAGACCTTCCGGCCGTCCTGGTCCACCGTCGTGTTGCTGCCCGCTCCCGGCGTGTTGTCCACAGATTCCGCGCCGATGTAGAGCATGTAGGTCACCTTGTCGTAGGTGCGCACGATGGTGTTGTACTGGCTCGCATCGTCGCCGGGACTCCACTCGACGGCCTGCTCCTGCTCGTAGAGCTTGCCGTTGTAGGAGATATAGTGCTCCTCCCGGCCGTTGAAGAGATAGGTCTGATCCGTCTCCGCCGCGCCGCTGCCGAGCAGGTCGCGCGCAAAGACCTCCTTGTCCGCCGCGGTCGTGTCGAAGGGCGCCGCGCCGGTCAGGTGGGCGTTCTTTTCCGTTTCCTCGCCGCCGATCTTCTTGATCGCGAGTATCGAGACCTTCATGTCGCTGCGCGCGACGGGGAGCTCATCCTGCGTGAAGCTGCTCGCCGTCAGCAGATCGTTGCGGCTGCGCGGGATCGCGGAGCTGATATAGCGTCCCTCGCCGTAGGTCTCGGACAGATTGGCGCCGTCGTAGCGGTCGTCGCGCCAGATGTTGTAGTTTTCGTTGCCCATTCTGGACGCGGACTGCAGGTTTGCGATCGGCATGTCCTTCTGGCGGTTGCCGGGATAGTCGTCCGCGCCCTCGTAGAAGGAATAGAAGTCGTTGCCGGTGCTGGTCCGGATGCTGCGGTTGGCGTAGAGCTTGCCGCCGTTGAAGGAGAAGCTGCTCGCGCTCAGCGGGTTCTGATAGATGCCGCCGGCGAGCTGGGCCTTGTTGGAGATCACGCTGCCGCCGACCATGGTTACCGTGCTGTTGCCGCAGATCGCGATGCCGCCGCCGCGGGCCGCCTCGTTGCGGGTGACGTCCACGCCGCCGAAGATCATCGTCTTGCCGTTGGCAAGGCAGAGACCGCCGCCCGCATTGCCGATGTCGGCCGTGGTGACCGTCTCCTTCACGGTAAGGCCGGCCTTGTTGTCGTTGATCCGCACGTGCTCGATGCTGGCCGTGCCGCCGGCCTGGTAGAGGCCGCCGCCCTGGTTGGCGGACGTGTTGCCGGAGAGGACGACGGGATCGTCGCTCGTCCCGGCAAAGCTGAAGCGGGTCTTGCCGCCGCTCGAGAGATAGACGCCGCCGCCGTAATCCGAGGCGCTGTTGCCCGTGATGCGGCCGCCGCTGATGTAGGCGATGCCGCCGTCGTCGCAGACGCCGCCGCCGGCGCCGTAGACCCTGTTGTAATAGTTCGTGTTGCCGACGACGGAGTTGTCGCGGATCTCGCCGCCGCTCATGAGGAAGCTGCCCGCCGGGCCGACGTAGACGCCGCCGCCGTAGCTGGAGCTGTTGTCGTGGATGCTGCCGCCCTGCAGCTCGAAGCTGCCGCCCTCGACGCAGACGCCGCCGCCCTTGCCTCCGGTGACGGGCGCCGCCTCGCAGCCGGCGATCTCGCCGCTCTTCATGACGACGCGGCCGCTGCCCTGGATCAGGATGCCGCCGCCGTTGCCGCGGCTGCTGCCCGTGATCGTACCGGGGCCGTCGCCGGCCTCGGGATCGGCGGGATCGAGGATCCCCTCGAGCTCCAGATCGCCCAGGACGGTGAGCGCGTTCGTTACGCCGGTGAGCGTATGTCCGTTGAGGTCGAGCGTCGCGGTGACGCCGCCGGGCACGGTGACGCTCTCATGTATGTCGTCCGCAACCAGCCGGACGGTCAGACGGTCGTCCTCTTTGCCCTCCTCAAGCTGATAAGCCCTCACAAAGTCCATCGCACTTTGTACGGTGGCAAATTCATAGGTCGTCCCGTCCAGATCGATTTTCGCGACGATCCGATCCGGGTCCTTGTAAAGCAGCATCAGGCCGTATTCGCGTTTGAAATTGAAGTGGAAGCCGTTCTCGTAGTGCAGTTCCAGCCCCTCGTCCCACCAACTGATGCCTTCCCGGACGTCCGGGGCGCGGAACATCTCCGTCGCCTTGATCAGGTCGGCGCGCGAGGGGTTCGCGGTCTTCGCGGTCCAGTAGAAATAGGCCTCCTGGCCGAAGCCGGCGCGGTTGTCGTAGAGCTTGCCGTCGCCCGAGAGCGTGAACGCCGCGCCGGAGTCCGTGACGTAAACGCCGCCGCCCAGCCTGACAGCCCGGTTGTCGGTGATGAAGCCGCCGGTGACGGTGGTCTCGGTGCCCGCGCCCAGGTAGAGCGCGCCGCCGTTCGTGGCGCTGTTGCCGCGGATCTCGCCGCCGCCGATGCTCGCCGCGGCGCTGCCGCTCAGGCTGATCGCGCCGCCGTTCGCGGCGCTGTTGTCCGTGATCGTGCCGCCCGGCATGTTGAGCGAGGCATTGCCGCTGAGGTGGACGGCGCCGCCGCTGCCCTTCGCGCTGTTGCCGCTGATCTCGACGCCGTCCTCGATGTTCAGCGTGCCGCCGCTCTTGTTGATCGCCCCGCCGTTGCCGCTCGACGCGTTGTTGATGAGCCGGGCGCCGCTGTGGATGTTGACGTCGCCGCTGCCGGCAATCGCGCCGTCGTTGTTTTCAAACACGGTGCCGTCGTTCACATTGAGGACGTTCAGCGAGCCGTCGCTGCTGCCGAAGAGGACAGGCGTGGAGGTGCAGCCGTAAATGTGGGTGTTGTTCAGATCGATCGTAGAGCCGTTGGCATAGCTGGCGTTGATCAGATAACTGTTGTTCCCGATCTCGCAGTCGGTGAAGGTGACGTCGCTTCCGTTGAAGTAGATATTGGAAAACACCGGCGCCTTGTTGTTCAGGAAGGAACAGCCGGTAAACGTCATGGTGGAGCTGTATATGTTGCTGGAGGCCAGGAGGCTGCCTCCGTGCTCCTCAAAGGTGCAGTTGGTGAAGCTGAACTTGGGGATATTGAGGTAGGCGCCCATATAAAACGCCGAGCCGCCGCCGCGCTCCGTCTTGTTGCGGGCGATGTACACGTTGTCGAATTCGAGCTCCATCGTGGAATAGGACGTGCCCAGATTGCCGGCGACGCCGTTATTGGTCAGGCCGTTGTCGTAGGCGGTGTTGTCGTAAATGCCCACGTCCCTGACGGTCGCCTTGGCGACGACCAAGGAGATCCCGACCGTGCCGGTCGCCATGTTGTGGTGGATGTCCGTATTCTCGACCAGGATCGGCTCGCTGCAGCTGCCGATGGCGATCCCGCCCACGGTCGCGTCGCAGCGGTTGTATCGGATCTCGGTCTTCGCGTCGGGGCTGCCGACGCGGTTGACGCCGTTGGTGCCGAGATAGACGCCGCCGGCGGAGCTTCCGGCGCTGTTGTATTCCACCGTCAGACCGTGGATCGCCGTGCTGCCGCCGGTTCCGCTGTTCGCCCTGACAAAGACCCCGCCGCCCGTGCTCTGCGCATGATTGTGGTGGATGTGTACGCCGCTGATATCGGCCAGAAACGTGCCCCAGTTGGCATGGTCGATATCAATGCCGCCGCCGTTGACCTCCGCGCTGCAGCCGCAGATCTCGCCGCCGGTGATCACGAACGGATAGTCCGCTCCGCTCAGATAGGCGTAGATGCCGCCGCCGCTGCCGCTGTTGTTGTCGACGCTGACCGCCGAGCAGTCGCGGATCGTTCCGCCGCTCATGGTAAAGGCCGAGGGGTTGCTCAGATACACGCCGCCGCCGTTGCCGCTTGTTGAGCAGTCGCGGATCGTGCCGCCGGAGATGACGACGGCTGCGCGGCTTTCGCCGTATATGCCGCTGTTGGTGAAGCCCTTGATCGTGCCGCCCGCCAGCTCGAAACGCGTCTCTCGGCTCACGTTGTTGACACCCGAGAGGTAGACGCCGCGGGCGGAGCTCTCATAGGGGCTGGGCAGGAGGGTGCCCTCGCCGCCCTGCTTGCCGTCCGTCTCGATCTCGTCGACGAGCTTGAGCTGGGCGCCGCTCCCGACCACGATCGTGGCGTCCGCCATGCCCGTGATCGTGTAGCCGTTGAGGTTGAGCGTGAGGTCCTTTCTGTTTTCCGGTACCGTAAAGCTCTCCGCGACGTCCTTGAGGACGACGACCGTCTCGCCGTCCCGCGAGTCGGTGATCGCTTCGAACACGCTGCCGTAGAAATGCGTCAGCCCGTCGCGCTCGATGCGCGCCGCGGCTTCGGGGTTGAGGTTGAGGCCAGCGCGCAGGAAATGCTCCTCGGCGTTCTGGTAACAGCCGCCGCTCTGTGTGCCGAGCAGCGCCGCCATGTCTTCCGCCGAACCGGTGTAGGCGATCTTCGTCTCCTCGTCGTACCAGACGGCGTGGCCGGTGCCCATGTTCGCCGCCGGGATCAGCTCTTCGATCTTCGCGTTCGCGATCGTGTACAGGTCGCTCGCGATGCCGGCCTCGTTGCCGTGGAGCCTGGCGCCGCCGTCCACGCGCAGGGTCGGACCGACCGCGCCCTCGTGGAAGTAGATGCCGCCGCCGCGGCTGACTGCGCGGTTGCCCGTGATCTCGCCGTCGGTGAAGCTGAGGGACGCGGATTTGCTGTATACGCCGCCGCCGCAGTTTCCGGCCACGTTGTCCGTGATCGTCACGCCCGCGAGACGGCAGCTCGCGCCCGATGCGTATACGCCGCCGCCGTTGTACACGGCGCGGTTTTCGCGGATCTCGCCGCCCGTCATCTCACATCCTGTCACCGCGTTCAGGTACAGCGCGGCGCCGTGGTTGGCGAGGGAGCCGCTGATCTCGCCGCCCGTCATCGTGAACGAGCCGGAAGCAAGATACAGGCCGCCGCCGTTGCCCTTCGGCGCGCTGTTGCCGGTGATCGCGGTATCGGAAAGCGTCAGCGCGGTATTCTTTGCCGACACGCCGCCGCCGTTGCCCGTGGTCGAGCGGTTGCCGCGGATCTCGCCGCCGGAGAGCGTGAGCACGGAATTCTCCGCGTAGACGCCGCCGCCGCTCGTCGCGCTGTTGTCGCGGATCTTGCCGCCGGAGAGCGTCAGCTCCGCGGCGGTGAGAAAGACGCCACCGCTGCCGGTCGTGCTGTTTTCAAAGATCTCGCCGCCCGCGATCTCGAGCGTGGGCTCCTCTCCGCTCTTGCCGAGCGCATAAATGCCGTGGTTCTTGTTGCCGCGGATCTCGCCGCTCTCCATGCGGAAGACGGCCGGGCCGACGCCGGCGGTGTCCGGCTCGGTCTCCGTGGCATAGCGGACGCAGACGCCGATTTCGGCGTTGTCGGAAACGCTGCCGCCCTTCATGACGAAGCTCGCGCCTTTGTTGACGAAGACGCCGGAGCCTCGGTCTCCCTTGTTGTTGGTGATATTGCCGCTTTCCAGCACGAACTCGCCGCCGACAAGCACGCCGCCGCCGAAGCGGTGCGTGGCGCTGCCGTGCTTGACCGGCGTGCCGGTGCCCTCTGTGATGGCGCCGCTCTGATCGTCGCTGGTGTCGCGGAGCGTCAGACTGCTGCCGTAGGGGATCACGAGCACCGAGCCGCAGACGGCCGAGCTCTCGTTCCCCTCTCCGTCCGTCGTCGTGACGGTCTTTTCCCGGCCGATGACCGAGAAGCCCTTGAGGTTCAGCGTCGCGCGAATGCCCTCCGGGAGGATCACGCATTCCTTCGTATCGCTCAGCAGCACCACGTCGCTGCCCGTCGCGCTCCCGTTTCCGATCGCGTCAAAGGCCGCCTGGAGGCTGAAATAGTTGACGCTGCCGATCTGGGCGACCGCCTTGAGATCGTAGCGGAAGGTATAGCCGTAGTAGAAGGCGGCGGTATTCCCCGCCTCCTGATACTCCGTGAAGCGCTCGTCGCCGTTCACCGCCCCGGCGCATTCCTCGTGCTTGATCTCGTCATACCAGACAGCCTCCGGGAACTGGCCGTCCTCGCCCATCTCCGTCGCCTTGCAGAGGGTGAGCTTTATCCGTTTTTGCTCTTCGAGCCCGGCGCCGAAGGTCCATCCGGCGATGTCGTTGCCCGTCGTTCTCGCGGTGTTGTCCATGATGACGCCGCCCTGTACGTCAAGCCCGTACGCATCTTGCTTTGTCCAGCTCAGGTGACTTGCACTGCCGGCGAAAATGCCGCCGCCGCTCTGATTGCTCTTGTTGTTCCGGATCTCGCCGCCGGTCATGATCAGCTCGCAGCCGACCCCGATGTAGACGCCGCCGCCGGAGTAGATCGAGTCGTCGCCGCTTCCGGTGCACTCGTTCTCCAGAATGCTGCCGCCGCTGATGGTCAGCCGCGCGCGCGTTCCGCTGTCCGGCTGGTTGGACGCGTAGATCCCGCCGCCGGCAAGCGCGGTGTTGCCGCAGATCGTGCCGCCGGAGATGCTCGAGCCGCCTTCCTCGACAGCGGCGATGCAGGAAAGAAGATAGATCCCGCCGCCGTAGGAGCTCGCGGTGTTGTTGCGGATCGTGCCGCCGGACATGGTAAACGCGCCGCGCCGCGGGACATGGATCGCGCCGCCGTTCTCCGCACTGTTGTCCTCATAGACCGCGCCGTCCCCGAGCAGGTTGACGCGGCTGCCGTAGATCGCGCCGCCGCTGACGGCGTAGTTGCTCTCAAAGCGCGCCGCGCCGTCGACGGTCACCGTGCCGCCGTACACCGCGCCGCCGGCCGAAGAGCCGCCGTTCGCGCGGTTCCCGCGGAACACCGCATTGTCGTGGATGAGGACCTTGCCGGTGGAGTAGCACACGGCGCCGCTCGTGCCGCTGCCGGTGTTGTTCGTGATGTCGACGTTTTCCAGCTCGATTGTGTGGTTTGCGTTGTTGCCGCCGTTCTGAATCGCCGCGCCGCTGCCGGCCTTGTTGTCGCGGAACACGACGCTCGGCGTCCCGCCGTCCATCGTGCCGCGTACAAATATGCCCGCGCCGGCGGAGTAGACGGCGCCGCCTGCGGTCGTGGTCCGCTCGCTGCCGTTGCTGTAAAATTCGCCCGCGCTGACAACAAGACTGCCGCCCGCGCTCATGTAAATCACGGCGCCGGCGGAGGTGCCCGTCTCCCAGTCGAGGAAGTTGTCATGGAAGCGGCCGCCGTTGACCGTGACGCTGCTGCTGTTGCCGGAGACCGAAAACAGGCCGCCGCCCGCCGTCGCATGGTTGCCCGCCATTTCCACGTCGTTCAGCGTCGCCCCGGTGTTGGCTCCCAGGTAGAAGCCGCCGCCGCTGGATGCGCCGGCTGCGGTCCGGTTCACGCTGTTGCCGACGATCGTGCAGTCCTCCAGCTCCATTGTGGAGCTGCCGCCGAGATACGCGCCGCCGCCGTACGGATAGGCCGTGTTGCCGCGGATCTCGCTCCCGCGGACGGAGAGCGTGCTCGTGCTGTCGAGATACAGACCGCCGCCGTGCCCCTCGCGCATAAGCTCGGCGGTATAGACGCCGGCTTCATTGTCCGTGACGCTGCTGCCGTCCATTGTGACGCTCGATTTCGCGCCGGTCCACAGACCGCCGCCGTTGAGCACGGAGCGGTTGTCGGTGATGCTCGTCCCATCGATCGTGAGCGTCGAGCCCGCGGCGCAGTAAATGCCGCCGCCGTTATCCTCGGCCGTGTTGCCGGAAAGGAGCGCGTCGCGCAGCTCGAGCGTCACGCTCTCGGTGCAGTATACGCCGCCGCCGTTGTTCGACGCGGAATTGCCGCTGATCTGGGCCCCGCCGATCGAGCTCGAGCCGGCATAGCAGTAGGCGATGCCGCCGCCGTTGGCGGCGTGGTTGCCGGAAATGACCGCGCGCGGTCCGAGCACCGTCCCTGCGGTCATGACCGCGAAGACGCCGCCGCCGTTATCCTCGGCCGTGTTGCCGCTGATCGTGCCGCCGTTCATGATGAAGCGCGCGTTGCGTACGACGAATACGCCGCCGCCGCTGCCCGCGACCGTGAAGCCGCTGACCGTGCCGCCCTCCATCACCAGCGTACCGACGACCATGATGCCGCGCGTGTTGCTCAGCGCGCGGCTGCCGCGGATGCCTCCGCCGCCCCGGCTGTCGATGAGCGTGAGCGTACCGTCCACCGTCAGCGCCGTGGAGGGCTCCGCGCCGTCGATCACCGTGATCGTATGTCCGTTGAGATCCAGCGTGATGTTCCCCACAACCGGGACCCCGACGTTTTCTTCGTAATCCTTCGTGAGCGTGACGATCCGGCCCGCTTCGTCCTCCGCGGCGGAGGCCCGGTTGATCAGGTACTGCAGCGTCCCGGGCGCGGGTCCGCGCTTGGCGATGAAGGTCGAACAAACCGTGATCTCAAAGGCGAGCTCGCCGTCCGAGGCGTCCATGTCGATCCGCTCGCTCTCGGCTCTTGAGCTGATTGATCTTTCTGTTGTCCAGAGAGCCCTTGCCGTCCGTCACGTCCTCCTTGACGTGCAGCAGGTCCAGCAGTCCCTCTTCGCTTCCGCGCACCACCACGTTTGTGATCGTGACGCTGACGCCTTCCCCGAACACCTCGAGGTCGTATTTCTCTCCGCCGGAGAGGATGCTCAGATCGAGCGCAAAGATCATGTCCTCCGCGCGGGTGTATTCTCCGGTCTGTCTCGTATAGATCTCCGCGGCGGCGGCGGCCGGGATCGGGACGACGGACAGCTCCGCGTCCGCGGGCAGCGGGCCGCTCACGATGATGTGCTGGCCGTTGACGGTCTTCTCAAGCTTGTTGTCGGCAAGTCCGGCCGGCGTCTTGTCTCCGTCCTGCGCGCCGCTCTCCTCCGAGAACGCGTCCGCGCCCTCATAATCCGCCGGCTTCTCCGGCAGGATGCCGTAGGCTGCGATGCAGGGATCGCCAAGCGCGCCCTCGACCTTCGCCACGCGGCCCCTGTAATTGCCCTGGATCGTGAAGAGCACGCCGCGCGCGGGATCGACGCTCTCGACGATGCCCATGTGGTCGATCTGTCCGTCGACGTCGAAGTCATAGAACACAAAGTCGCCGGGAAGCGGTGTATAGCTCTCCGGCTCGGCGTTCATTTCGGCTTTTTTCAGTTCCTTCGGCCAGTAATCCGCGTTTGCGTTCCGCGGCATGTGGGAGGCGGGGATCCAGGCGCACTCGAGGCACCAGGCCACGAACATCGCGCACCACTCCCCGTAGGGCTGGCCGTACCACGCGCCGTAGCGGGTATAATGCCTGCGCGCGCCGGCTTCGTTGACGACATAGTTCTCCTCGCTCTCGCGGTAGTCGATCTGATCGATCGCGACCCGCAGCAGATCCCTGCGCCAGTCGCCCTCGTGCAGGTAGCCTGCGGCCATCGCGGCCCAGTCCGACGGACCCTCCAGGTCCGCAAGAGGGTCGCCCGCGACCATCCAGTAATCGCTCTCAAAGCTGTAGCCCGGTTTCGGCTTTTCGACCTCGACGGCATCGGCTTCGTTCTCCTCTTCGTCCTCCCCTTCGTCCGCAAAGCCGAATTCGTGCGGGTCGTAGGGATAGCCGGGAACGTCGGGGTCGTCGGGATCGCTGGGGTCGTCGGGGTCGTCGGGATCGTCGGGATCGCTGGGGTCCTGGTCGTCGTTTTCGGAAAGATCCGCGGACCGGAGCGTATCTCCGTTCGGGCGTGCGGGATCGACGGCGCCGTCGGCGTCGCTCTCCTCGATATGGATTTCGCCGCTCTCTCCCGGCTCGGCAAAAGCCGCCGTCGGGAACAGGCTCATGACCATCACGAGCGCGAGCAGCCCCGAAAGGAGTTTTTTCCAGATCGTTTTCATCGTCTTTTCCCCGTATCCTTTGGTCCCCGGATCTATTGATCGCGTTTATCCCGGTGTTTCCGCCCCGCGGACCGGTCCGACCACCGCGCCGCCGGGCGTCTTTTTGTTTTCGTTTCGCCTGGTTTTCCTCTGCCTTTTTTCCTCCGAGCGAGCGCTTTCGCACGCGCGCGCGGGCTTTGCCTATAATCCGGCATTATATAGTATATATTAAATAAATAATAGGGGAATTTCCTGTGTTTGTCAACAAAAACGAAGCTTGACAAATTGCTTTTTTGCTTCCGCCCCCCGTCCTCGTCTCCTGTTCGCGGTCAAGCGCGCGGATCGTGGTCGGCCCAGCACGCGGATCGGCGTCTGCCTGTTTCGAGCGCCGCGTTCCGCCGCCACGCTTGCATAAGCGAAAAGTCCGGGGCAAATACTATGCGTGTCAACAGATAGAAACGCAGGAGGTTTTTGCTATGAAAGCAACCGGAATCGTGCGCCGGATCGACGATCTCGGCCGGGTCGTGATCCCCAAGGAGCTGCGCCGCACCATGCGTCTGCGCGAGGGCGCCCCGCTGGAGATCTTCACGGAGAAGGACGGCGAGCTGATTTTCAAGAAATACTCCCCCATCGGGGAGCTGTCGGATTTTGCCTCGGACATGTGCGAGAGCCTGCGGCGCGCCGCGGACTGCGCGGCGGCCGTCTGCGACCGCGACAGCGTGATCGCCGTATCCGGGGCGGCACGCAAGGAGCTCGCCGGCAAGGCCGTCAGCGAGCCCCTGGGCGAGCTGATGGAGCGGCGCTCGCTCTATCGCCGCGGCGCCTCCGGCGCGGTCGTCCCCCTTTGCGGCGAGAGCGCGAAGTACAGCGTCTCCGTCGCCGCTCCGATCCTCTGCGAGGGAGACGTCTCGGGCTGCGTGCTTTTCCTCGATCAGAACGAGCGGCGCGCCGGGAGCGAGTCGGAGGAGAAGCTCGCCCAGGCCGCCGCGCATTTTCTCGGCCGCCAGATCGAAGGCTGAGCGCGGCGCTTGCATTTTTCCGCCCCATGCGGTACAATGAAAAAAACGAGAAAGGAGACCGGACGAGTGAGAATTTCCTGCTGATTCCTCAGGTATGACGGACGCGGGCGGCGACCCGCGCGCTTCGCCGTGCCTGCCGACGCGCAGGAAAACGCTCTTTCCCCTTGACGCGGCCGCGGGATTTTCCTGCGGCCGATCTTTATTCAGGAGGTGCGACATGGCACAGATCAAAGCAACAGACCTCAGCTTTGCCTATCCGGGCAGCTATGACAACATTTTCGAACATACGAGCTTTCAGCTCGACACGGACTGGAAGCTGGGCTTCATCGGCCGCAACGGCCGCGGCAAGACGACCTTTCTGAAACTGCTGATGGGGGAATACCCTTACGAGGGACGCATCGACGCGCCGGTGGCCTTCGACTACTTCCCCTTCCCGGTGCCGCATTCGGACCGGCTCGCCGGCGAGATCGCCGAGGAGATCTGCCCCGATGTGCCGCGCTGGCGGCTGGAGCGGGAAATGGCGGCCCTGTCCCTGGGCGGCGAGCTGCTGTGGCGCAGCTTCGACACCCTCTCCAAGGGCGAGCAGACGAAGCTGCTCCTGGCGCTGCTCTTCGCGCGGGAGAACCGCTTCCTGCTCATCGACGAGCCGACCAACCATCTCGACGCGCAGGGCCGCGCGCTGGTCAGCCGCTACCTCAGCGGCAAGAGGGGCTTCATCCTCGTGAGCCACGACCGCGCCTTTCTCGACGGCTGCGTGGACCACATCCTCTCGATCAACCGCGCGGACATCGAGGTGCAGCGCGGGAATTTTTCGAGCTGGTGGGAAAACCGGCAGCGGCAGGACGCCTGGGAGCTGGCGGAGAACGAGCGGCTGAAAAAGGACATCCGCCGTCTGAAGGACACGGCGCGGGAAAAGGCGCAGTGGTCGGACGCGGCCGAGAGCCGCAAGTTCGGCGCGGCCGCGGCGGCCGCGGACAACATCAAGGGCTGGCGGCCGCTTCAGGGGGCCAAGTCCAAAAAGCAGATGGCCCGGGCCAAGGCCATCGAAGGGCGGATCGAGAGCGCGATCGAGGAAAAGGAGGGCCTGCTGAAAAACCTGGAGGAGGCCGAGGCGCTCAAGCTCGCCCAGCTCCCCTTCTACACCGACCGCCTCGCCGAGCTGCGCGATCTCACGGTCGACTACGGCGCGGGGCAGCTTTTCGCCCCGCTGCGCCTGACGCTGCGGACCGGGGACCGGGTCGCGCTCGTCGGGCCCAACGGCTGCGGCAAATCCAGCGTTCTGAAGCTCGTCTGCGGCGAGGAGATCCCCCACGCGGGGCTTTGCGAGACGGCGAGCCGTCTCGTCATCTCCTATGTGCCGCAGGACGCCTCGACCCTTCGCGGCGATCTGAAGGACTTCGCCCGGGAACGCGGGATCGACGAGAGCCTCTTCAAGGCGATCCTGCGCAAGCTGGATTTCTCCCGCGTGCAGTTTGAAAAGGACATGGCCGATTACAGCGCCGGGCAGAAGAAAAAAGTGCTGCTCGCGGCGAGCCTGTGCGAAAAGGCGCATCTGCACGTCTGGGATGAGCCGATGAACTACATCGACCTCTATTCGCGCATGCAGTTCGAGGAGCTGATCCTCCGCTGTGCGCCGACGCTGCTCTTTGTCGAGCACGACCGGGCCTTCTGTGAGCGCGTTGCGACCGCAGAGGTGACATTATGAAACTTTTTTGCCGGAACAGGGCAAAAAAGCCTTGACATCGGGGGAAAACCCGTTATAATGATATGGCCTGTC